>WHTA01000121.1 GCA_009379825.1 Streptosporangiales bacterium | reverse complement strand
GCAATCGTTCAACTGGACCTACACCCGCGACGACCTCAACCAATTCCTGGCCCACCTGCGGCTACACGACCCAGTCACATCCCCACCAGTGAGCCGACCGGCCGCATGACCCCGACGAACTAACGGAGATGCCCACTAGCCGGCCAGGCCCGGTGGCAGGTCGACATCGATGGCGTGGACCAGCCAGGTGTAGCCGCCGAGGCCGGCCGGGTGGAGCAGCTCCGCCGCCTGGCTGGCCGCGCCGATGGCACGCAGGTAGCCGGCGGGGTCGGTGCCGGCGAGGTGGTGCGGCGGCAGCTCGCCGCGTACGCCGAGTGCGCGCAACGCCTGGCGCTGTGCGGTCAGCACGGTGGCGGACGCCTCGACGGCGGCCGCGCACGCGTCGATGGCCACGTGCGCGGTCAGGTCCATGCTGCCGTCCGGCACCGGCGCGACCTCCCGGCCGGCGCGGAAGCCGGTGAGGGTCCCGTACGGCGGGCGGGCCTCGCGGGTGTGCGCGTAGTCGACGGCCACCGCGATACCCCGGTCGACGCCGCCCACCACGGCCGCCCACGCGGCGTCGCGTGGCCGGCCGATCTCGGCGCGGTCGCCCACCTCGGCCGACGGCCACCAGCGCTCCAGCCATGCGACGTCGGCCGGCGGCGCGGGCGGTCCTGGCCGCTCCGCGCCGGTCGCGTCGACCTCCACCAGCCGCATACCGTCCGCCGTACGAACGGCGACGTCGAGCGGGACGTTGTCCAGCCACTCGTTGGCCACCACGAGCGCCTGTACGCCGGTGGGCAGCTCGGCGGCGAAGTCCGGGTGCCCGATCTCCACGCCGACGACGTCCAGGTCCGGCGCCACCCGCCCCAGCGCGCCCGCGAGCTCGCCGCGGCCGGCTCCGACGTCGACGACCGTATGCAGCCCGGCGGACGCGGCGAGCGTCGCGAGCGCCCCTGCGAACGCGTCGCCGACGTGCACCGAGGTGCGGAAGTGGCCGGCCGGTCCCTCCGGGCGGCGGTAGAAGCCCTGCGGGCCGTAAAGCGCCTCGGTGCTGGCCTCTCGCCAGGTACGCCAGCCGGTCACGCCGGTGAGACTAGTCCACCGGGGTCCTACCTGCGGCGTACCCGGGTCGGTCGCGTCGGTGACGCCGGCGGTGAGCCGCAGCGCCTAGGCTCGGACGTCGTGCTGGCCTTCCTGTGGGCGTGGATGCGACGGCACCCGCGGATCGTGGACGCAGGGGTGGCCGCCCTCTTCCTGCTGCCCAACGTGCTGACCGGCCGCGTCTACCCGATCGAGCAGGCGGTCGGTGGCTGGCCGCTCGCGTACGTGTTCATGGTGGCCATGTGCATACCGCTGGTCTGGCGCAGGCGCTGGCCGGTGGCCGTGTTCGCGGTGCTGGCCACGGTGGCGTTCCTGCAGTGGGCGGCGAACCACTACCTGACCCTGGCCGACGCTGCCCTGTGGTGTGCCGCGTACACGGTGGCGGCGAACAGCAGCCGCGCCTACACGGCGCTGACGTTCCTGACCATGGAGCTCGGTGCCCTGCTGGTGGTGCTGCGATGGGCCGGTGCCTTCCCCGACGGTGCGGTCACGTTCGTCTGGATGACCGTCTGCACCCTGACGACGATGGTGTTCGGCGACAGCGTGCGCAGCAGGCGCGCCTACTACGCGGAGCTCGAGGCACGCGCCCGCCGGCTGGAGCACGAGCGCGAGCAGGAGGCGCAGCTGGCCGTCGCCGAGGAACGGGCGAGGATCGCCAGGGACATGCACGACGTCGTCGCGCACAACGTCAGCGTGATGGTGGTGCAGGCGGAGGGTGCCGCGTACCTGATGGACACCGACCCGCAGCGGTCCCGTACGGCCGTGCAGACGGTGGCCACCACCGGTCGGCAGGCGCTCGCGGAGATGCGCAGGCTGCTCGGTGTGCTGCGCTCAGGCGACGCCCCGGCCGACGAGCGCGCGCCACAGCCGAGCATTGCCGACCTGCCCGACCTGGTGGCACGCGTGGTCGCCGCGGGGCACCCGGTCGACCTGCAGCTGTGCACGGCCACCGAGGGCGTGGACGCGGGCGTCGGGCTCACCGCGTACCGGGCGGTGCAGGAGAGGCGCTGACCAACGTGCTCAAGCACGCCGGGCCGCAGGCGCGGGCGACCGTACGGGTGGAGCGCTCGCGGGACGAGCTGCGGCTGACGGTGACCGACGACGGGCGGGGCGCGGCCGCCGACCCAGGTGACGGGCGGGGCCACGGCCTGCGGGGGATGCAGGAACGGGTGGCCGCGTATGGCGGTACGTTGCGGGCAGGCCCGCGTCCAGGAGGAGGCTTCGAGCTGAGTGTGCAACTACCTACGGGTGGGCGGTACTGACCCGCGGTGAGCGCCACGGAACCGATCCGGGTGCTGCTCGTCGACGACCAGGAGCTGGTGCGCGCGGGCTTCACCATGGTCATCGACGCGCAGCCGGACATCGACGTGGTTGGCGAGGCGGCCGACGGTGTGCAGGCGCTCGACGTGCTGCGCGCGACCACCGTCGACGTGGTGCTGATGGACGTGCGGATGCCGCGGATGGACGGCATCGAGGCGACCCGCAAGATCTGTGCCGACCCTGATGGTCCCCGGGTGCTGATCCTCACCACCTTCGACCTGGACGAGCACGCGTACGCGGGCCCGAAGGCGGGTGCGTCCGGCTTCTTCCTGAAGGACTCGCCGCCGGCCGACCTGCTCTCCGCGATCCGCGCGGTGCACTCCGGTGAGGCGGTCGTCGCGCCGAGCACCACCAGGCGGCTGCTCGACCGGTTCGTGTCCTCGCTGCCCGACGAGGGCGGCGGTACGACGACGGCCGTGGACCTGCTGACCGAGCGGGAGCGCGAGGTGCTCGTGCAGCTCGCGCACGGCAAGTCGAACGCGGAGATCGGCGCGTCGCTGTTCGTCTCCGAGGCGACCGTGAAGACCCACGTCGGCCGCATCCTCACCAAGCTCGGCCTGCGCGACCGGGTGCAGGCCGTGGTGCTCGCGTACGAGAGCGGCCTGGTCCGTCCCGGCAGCTGACCCGGCGTGCCGTGGTGCGCGGCGTACGACCTGGGGCGTACCTTGGCCAGTTCCACACCCCCCGAAGGTCGACCCGAGAACCGACCGAAGGCCCGATGTGCGCCACGCCACGGGTCCCTAGTGTGACTCGACGAAGCGATGCCGACCGGAAGGATGCACGTGTCCGTCACCACGTCCGGCTCACCCACCCAGCCATCGGGTACCACGGAGTCCGCCGACCCGTTCGCGGTCGCACGCAAGGCGGCCGAGGAGTACGCGGCGGGGCACGCCGCTCCGCGCGGCCGCAAGTTCGGCCGCGGCCGCAAGAAGCGTGCGGTGTTGCGGGAGCCCGCCGAGCAGCCGGCCGGTTCCGCCGCCGTACGGGCCTGCGAGCTGGTCAAGGTGTACGGCAGCGGCGAGACTGCCGTACGCGCGCTCGACGGCATCGACGTGTCGGTCACCGTCGGCTCGTTCACCGCGATCATGGGGCCGTCCGGGTCGGGCAAGTCCACGTTGATGCACTGCCTCGCCGGGCTCGACAGCGTGACGTCGGGCACCATCCACGTCGGCGAAACCGAGCTGACCAAGCTCGGCGACAAGGCGCTGACACTGTTGCGGCGCAATCGGATCGGCTTCGTCTTCCAGTCGTTCAACCTGCTGCCGATGCTGACCGCGAAGCAGAACATCCTGCTGCCGCTCGAGCTCGCCGGCCGCAAACCGGACCGTGAGTGGTTCGACCAGGTCGTCTCGGTGCTCGGCATCGAAGAGCGGCTCACGCACAAGCCCGCGCAGCTGTCCGGGGGGCAGCAGCAACGGGTCGCGTGCGCGCGTGCGCTGGTCAGCCAGCCGCAGGTGGTGTTCGCGGACGAGCCGACCGGCAACCTCGACTCCAAGGCGGGCGCCGAGGTGCTCGGCTTCCTGCGCCGGTCGGTGCGTGAGCTCGGCCAGACGGTGGTGATGGTCACGCACGACCCGAACGCCGCCGCGTACGCCGACCGGGTGCTGATGCTCGCCGACGGACAGGTGGCCGGCGAGATCGACACCCCCACGTCAGACTCCGTCATCGACGCGTTGCGCGCCCTGGGGGACTGACCGTGTTCCGTACGACGCTTCGCAGCCTGCGTGCGCACGGCGCGCGCCTGGTGTTCTCGTCGCTGGCGATCATCCTCGGCGTCGGCTTCGCGGCGGGCACGTTCGTGCTGACCGACACCATTCAGCACGGCTACCGCGCCTCGTTCGCCGCCGACGCGCAGCGGCTGGACGTGGTGGCGGAGCCGAAGGGGGCGGCGGGCGGCAAGCTGCCGGCCGGCCTGCTCGACGACGTCCGCGACACGACCGGCGTGGGCACGGCGCAGGCGCGCTACCAGGGCTACGGCCAGCTGCTCGACGAGGACGGCAGGCCCGCTGGCGGTGGCCAGGGGTTCGCGCAGGTCGACACCGTCGCGGCGGCGAAGTCGTTGCGGTGGCAGGAGGCGAGCAAGGGACGGCTGCCGGCCGCCGACGACGAGCTGGTGCTCGACGCGGCCGCGGCGAAGCGGTTCGGCTTCGGTATCGACGAGACCGTGCGGTTGGTCGACGCCGACGACGAGGTGCGGTCGTACACCCTCGTCGGGCTGATGGACCTCGAGAACTCGCCGCAGTACGCGGGCGCGCCGTACGCGGGGGTCACGGCGAGCCAGGCGAAGCTGCTCGCCGGTGTGGACGCGAAGGTGCGGATCGACGTGCTTACCGCGTCCGGCAGCTCGGCCGGCGCCGTCGAGCGGGACATCGCGACGACGCTGCCCGGCGGCTGGCGCGCGTACACCAGCGACCAGTACACGGAGAAGCAGCTGGAGGCGATCGCGAGCGAGCTGACCCAGCTGCGGACCGGGCTGCTCGCGTTCGCCGGCATCGCCTTGTTCGTCGCGGCGATCGTGATCGCCAACACGTTCACCATCCTCATCGCGCAGCGGACCAGGGAGATGGCGCTGCTGCGGTGCGTCGGCGCCACCCGCGGACAGGTGTACCGCTCGGTGGTGTTCGAGTCGGCCGTGCTCGGCATGGTCGGATCGGCGCTCGGGCTGGTCGCCGGCATCGGGCTCGCCGCGCTCGCGCAGACCGTGCTCGGCTCGCTCGGGGCGCCGGTGCCCGACGGGCCGGTGGCGCCGACGCTCGTCGGGCTCGCGGTGCCGTTCGCGCTCGGCACGATCGTGACGGTCGCCGCGGCCGCGTTCCCCGCGATCGGTGCGACGCGGATCGCGCCGATCGCCGCGCTGCGCAACCAGCCGCCCGCCGAGCGCGTACGCAAGACGCACCGGATCCGCGCCGCGCTGGCACTGCTCGCGGTGCTCGCCGGGTGCGCGGCGATGGTGCCGGGCGTCACAGGCGACGGTGGGGAGAGCGAGTTCCTGCTCGCGCTCGGCGGCGGCGCGGTCGCGTTCCTCGGCATCCTGTTCATTACCCCGGTGTTGGTGCCCGGCCTGATCCGCGTGGTCGGCTGGCTGCTCGCGCTGCCGTTCCGCACGCCCGGCAGGCTCGCCCGCGCGAACGCCGTACGCAACCCGGGCCGGGCGGCCGCGACAAGTGCGGCGCTGCTCGTAGGCGTCACGCTGATCAGCATCATGACCGTGGTGTCCGCGTCGGTGCAGGAGACGGCGACCGCGAGCCTGGACGACGAGTTCCCCTACGACCTGACGGTGACCGCCCGCGACCAGGCGGTGCCGGCGTCGGTGCTCGACGAGCTGCGCGGCGACGACCGGCTGTCCGCGGTGGTGCCGATCCGCGCCACCCAGGGCGAGCTGGACGGCACTGCGCTCCCCGTGCAGGGCGTGGACAAGGCGCAGGTGGAGCGGGAGTTCGGCTCGCTCGGCGCGTTCGACGAGGTGGCGCCGGGCAAGGTGGTGCTGCCGAAGGAGGCGGCCAGCAAGGCTGGGGTGGCGGTCGGCGACGAGGTCACCGTCGCGTTCGCCGGCGACGAGCGGTTGCGGGTCACCGTGGCGGACACGACGTCAGGCGGCAACGCCGTGGTCGCCAGTGGCGCCCTCCGTACCGTCGCGCCGGACGCGTCGGTGGGCAGCATGTACCTCGAGGCGGCCGCGGACGCGAGCGCCGAGGACGTGCAGACCGCGGTCGACGATGCCGTGGCCGGGCACCCGCAGCTCGCCGTCGACGGCCCGCTGCAGTACCGCGCGGCGATCGAGCAAGGCATAGAGATCACGTTGCTGCTGTTCGCCGGGTTGCTCGGTGTGGCGGTGCTGATCGCGCTGTTCGGCATCGCGAACACGCTGGCGCTGAGCGTGCTGGAACGTACGAGGGAGTCCGGGGTGCTCAGGGCGCTCGGGCTGACCCGCGGCCAGCTGCGCGGCATGTTGTCCGGCGAGGCGGCGCTGCTCGCCGCGGTGGCCGGGCTGCTCGGCGTCGGCCTGGGCGTCGGCTTCGGCTTCGTCGCGGTGGCCTCGCTGATCGGGCGCGACACGGCGGAGCTGGTGGTGCCGTACGACCGGCTGGCGACGTTCGTGGCGGTGGCCGCGGTCGCGGGCCTGGTGGCGTCGGTGCTGCCGGCGCGGAAGGCGGCACGCAGCTCCGCGGTCGCCGCGATGGCAGAGGAATAGCCGGCCGCGGTCGGGGTAGCAGAGACACCAGCAGCGGCACGCCGCCTCGGCAGGCAGGGGCAACCGTCGAGGCGAGGAAACGGGGCCGGCCGCTGCTGGGGACGAGGGGCGAGGCCCGCTGTCTCGAGGGCGCGGGTCTCGCCCCAGCCGTGCATCCCGCCACCCGTCGTCGTGTGGGCCGGCCGCCTATCCGGGCAGTAGGCTGTGCCTCCGGCGGGCGACTTGGTGGGGGTGCGATGGCTGAGGCTGGCTCCGGATCACCGTCCGCGCGGCCCGGGCGCCTCGCGGTGGGTGTCGTCGGTGCTGGCCGGGTCGGGGCCGCGCTCGGCGCGGCGCTCGCTGCCGCCGGTCACCAGGTCACCGCGGTCTCCGCCGCGTCGGACTCCTCGCTGGCCCGCGCGGACGCCATGCTGCCCGGCGCCGACGTACGGGCGCCGCAGGACGTCGTCGCGTCCGTCGACCTAGCGTTGCTCGCCGTGCCCGACGACGTGCTCACCGACCTGGTGCACGGGCTGGTCGAGGTGGACGTCGTACGTCGCGGCCAGCTGATCGCGCACACCAGCGGGCGGTACGGGCTGGACGTGCTCGAGCCGGTGCTTGCCGTCGGCGCGCTGCCGCTCGCGCTGCACCCGGTGACCGCGCTCACCGGCACCTCGCTCGACCTCGGCCGGCTGTCCGGGTGCTGCTTCGGCGTCACCGCACCTGAAGCGCTGCGGCCGATCGCCGAGGCGCTGGTGATCGAGATGGGCGGCGAGCCGGTGTGGGTCGCCGAGGAGCAGCGCCCGCTGTACCACGCCGCGCTCACGCTCGGCTCCGACCACCTGGTCACGCTCGTCGCGCAGGCCGGTGACCTGCTCAGGCAGGCCGGCGTGACCGACCCGGAGCGACTGCTCGGCCCGCTGGTGACGGCCGCCGTCGACCAGGCGCTGACCGCGCCGGAGAGCCGGCCGACCCCGTTCGCCCGCGGCGACGCATCCACCGTCGCGGCCCACCGCAGCGTGCTAGAGGTGTCGTCCCGCGAGGCCGGCGCGGCGTACGTCACGCTCGCCCGGCTGGCGGCCGACCGCGCGCTCGCCGCCGGCGCCCTCTCCCCCGACCAGGCCGAGTCGTTGCTCGACGCCCTCGCCGGCCCGGCCGACTAGCGAAGCGGTGGCCGGGGTTGGACATACTGGCCTCGGGCCCGAGGGTGCCTGGCGGGCCGGAAAGGTAGGTACGTGGCGTGCTGCTCACCATCGACGTGGGTAACAGCAACACGGTGCTCGGGCTGTTCGAGGGCGCGGACATGGCGGACAAGTGGCGGATCGCCACCGATCCGCTGCGTACGGCCGACGAGCTCGCCGTCGTGCTGCAGGGGTTGCTCGCGCAGTATCCCGAGCCCGGCGGCGCCGAGGTCACCGGCATCTCGCTGTGCTCCACCGTGCCGAACGTCCTCCAGCAGGTGCGGCAGCTGTGCAGCAGGTACTTCGCCGACGTGCCCACGGTGATCGTCGAGCCGGGCGTGAAGACCGGCGTGCCGATCAAGTACGACAACCCGCGCGAGGTCGGTGCCGACCGGATCATGAACTCGCTCGCCGCGTACGAGCTGTACGGCGGGCCCGCGGTGGTGGTCGACTTCGGCACGTCGACCAACTTCGACGTGGTGTCGGCGAACGGCGAGTTCCTCGGCGGCGCGCTGGCACCCGGCGTGGAGATCTCCCTGGACGCGCTGGCCGGCCGGGCCGCACAGCTGCTGAAGGTCGAGCTGCGGCGGCCGCGCTCGGTGATCGGCAAGTCGACGGTGGAGGCGCTGCAGTCCGGCATCCTGTACGGCTTCGTCGGCCTAGTCGACGGCATCGTGGAGCGGATGATCGAGGAGCTGCAGGTGTCCACCGACGAGGTGACGGTGATCGCCACCGGTGGCCTGGCGCCGACCGTGGTCGCCGAGTCGCACACCATCACCGTGCACGACCCGTGGCTCACCCTGGTCGGCCTGCGCCTGGTGTGGGAGCGCAACGTCGGCACCGCCTGACCCGCCGATAGCCTGGGCAGGTGAACGAACAGACTTCGCCGTACGAGGATCTCCCTGAGCAGATCAGGGTACGCAGGGAGAAGCTCGACCGGCTGCGCGCCGCGGGCGTCGACCCGTACCCGGCCGGTATCGCGCGCACCGTGACCAGCGCCGACATCCGCGCGCGCTTCCCCGAGCTGCCGGCGGACGCCGCGACCGGTGAGCAGGTCGCCGTGGTGGGGCGGATCATGCTCAGCCGGGTCGGCGGCAAGCTGTGCTTCGCCACCCTGCAGGACGGGTTCGGCCGCATCCAGGTGATGGTCTCGCTCGCCGAGGTGGGCGAGGAGTCGCTGGCCAGCTGGAAGACCGACGTCGACCTCGGTGACCATGTCAGGGTCGAGGGCGAGGTCATCACGTCCAAGCGCGGCGAGCTCTCGGTGCTCGCCTCGTCCTGGCAGCTGGCCGGCAAGGCGCTGCGCCCGTGGCCGGAGAAGTGGCACGGGCTCGCCGATCCAGAGGCCAGGGTCCGGCAGCGGTACGTCGACCTCACCGTGAACCCGGACAGCAGGCGGATGCTGCAGCAGCGCAGCGACGTAGTCCGCGCGGTCCGCGAATCCATGCATACGCGCGGGTATATCGAAGTCGAAACGCCTATGCTGCAGGTAATTCCCGGCGGCGGCACCGCGCGGCCGTTCGTAACGCATATCAATGCATATGATCTTCCGTTGTACCTGCGCGTCGCCCCGGAGCTCTATCTCAAGCGGCTGCTCGTCGGTGGCGTCGAGAAGGTCTTCGAGATCAACCGGAACTTCCGCAACGAGGGCGTGGACCGTACGCACAATCCCGAGTTCACAATGCTCGAGGCGTACGAGGCCTACGGCGATTACGACACGGTGGCCGACCTGACCCGCGGATTCGTCCAGGAAGCCGCGGTTGCGACCTTTGGGTCGACCGTGGTGCGGCATTTCGACGGCACCGAGTACGACCTCGGTGGCGGGTGGCGCCAGGTAACCATGTACGGCGTGCTTTCCGAGGCGCTCGGCGAGGAGGTCTCGCCGGCCGACGAGCTGAGCCGGCTCACCGTGCTCGCCGAGAAGCACGGTATCGACGTACACCCGTCCTGGGGTCCTGGACGCCTCGCCGAGGAGCTCTTCGACGAGCTGGTGGCGTCGACGCTCGTCGAGCCCACGTTCGTCCGCGACTACCCGCAGGAGACCTCACCGCTCGTCCGTTCGCACCGCCAGACGGCCGGGCTGGTGGAGAAGTGGGACCTGTACATCCAAGGCGTCGAGGCGGGCACCGGCTACACCGAGCTGAACGACCCGCTGGAGCAGCGGGAGCGGTTCGTCGCACAGGCAGCCTTGCGGGAGGCCGGTGACGACGAGGCGATGTGGTGGGACGAGGATTTCCTCCGCGCGCTCGAGCACGGCATGCCGCCGGCCGGCGGCATGGGCCTGGGAATCGACCGGTTGCTCCTGTTCTTCACCGGCCTACCGTTGCGCGAGTCGATTACCTTTCCGCTCGTCAAGCCGGGAAGCTGATTTACGTAATGCTGGATGTACTCGCAGCGCTGCTTCCACCTGGCGTGATGGCCGGTGTGGTCATCGCATTCGTGGTCTGGCTATTCCGCACTCAGCGAACGCATAATGAGGAGCCGCCCGAGATAGACTCGGATAGCGGTGGGCCGGACGAGAGAAACGAGTGACTCGCCGCTCCCGGATTTGCTTTTTCGTTATCATCAATGATCTGATGTCTCTGCAGATTACCTGGGATCGAAAGGTTACCCGGTGGCTCAGAAGGTCATGACCCTACTCGTCTGTGATCTCCATGGCGACGAGACCGAGGGTGTGGAGACAATTTCTTTCGGTCTTGAAGGCGCGACGTACGAGGTCGACGTCTGCAAGAAGCATGCGAAAGAGGTTCGTGATTCGGTGGGCCGGTACGTTCCTTCCGCGCGGAAGGTTTCCGGCCGGTCGAGCGGTCGCGGCCGCGGTCGGCGGGGTACGAAGGTGGCGGGCGCGTCCACGGCGGACGTGCGCACCTGGGCGATCGACAACGGCTACGAGGTCGGCGAGCGGGGCCGGATCCCGGCCTCGGTGATCGACGCCTACCGCGCCGCACACTGACGACTCGGACACGCCGGTGCCACCCGATGTGGTCGGGTGGCACCGGCGTGCTGTCTTGTCGGCCAGTGAGACAGGTATGATGAGAATGTCTCGGATGTTACGTTTGCGGCGATCTTGCCCCGGTTACGCGTTCGCTGGACGCGTAACTGTGCCACGAGTAGGCAGGAACACCGGCAACCAGGTCCCTGTTGTGGAGAGCATGGGGGAGTGACCTGCTCTGTGTCGGCCGGAATACGGACGTGCCATTCGGGTCACGGTACGAGAAGGATTAGCATTCAGCGGGAAGGGCGCCGTCGCCGGCGGCACCACCCCGACCGCGCCGAGGGAGCGGACTGATGTTCGAACGGTTTACCGACCGGGCTCGCCGCGTTGTCGTCCTCGCCCAAGAAGAGGCGCGGATGCTCAACCACAACTACATCGGCACCGAGCACATCCTG
>WHTA01000120.1 GCA_009379825.1 Streptosporangiales bacterium | reverse complement strand
CCTGAAGGAGGCCGCGCGCCTGATGCGCGCCCGGCAGGACGAGCTGGCCCGTACGGTGACGCTGGAGAGCGGCAAGCCGCTCGCCGAGGCCCGCGGCGAGGTCGGCGTCGCCGCGCACTTCCTGGAGTGGAACGCCGAGGAAGGCAGGCGCGCGTACGGGCGGACCATCCCTAGCCCGGCGCCGGACCGGCGGTACCTGACCGTCGTGCAGCCGGTCGGCGTGGTCGCCGCGATCACGCCGTGGAACTTCCCTGCGCTGATGGTGACGCGCAAGGTCGGCGCGGCGCTCGCGGCCGGCTGCACTGTGGTGCTCAGGCCGGCGCCCACCACGCCGCTGACCGCCTTGGCGATCGGCGAGATCCTCACCGCGGCCGGGTTGCCCGAGCACGTGCTGGAGATCGTCACCAACGGCGACTCGGCGGGTGCCGGGCGGGTGCTCGCCCAGCACTCGCTGATCAGCAAGATCACGTTCACCGGCAGTACCGCCGTCGGCGTCAGCCTCGCGGAGCTGGCCGCGGTGGGGCTGAAGCGAGTCAGCATGGAGCTCGGCGGCCACGCGCCGTTCGTGGTGTTCCCCGACGCCGACCTCGACGCGGTCGCGGACGCGGTGATCGCCTCGCGCTACCGCAACGGCGGCCAGTCGTGCATCTCCACCAACCGGCTGTTCCTGCACAACGACGTGGCGAGGCCGGTGCTCGACGACCTGACCGAACGCGTCGCGGCGCTGCGCGTGGGCGACGGTCTCGACCCGCAGACCCGGATCGGCCCGCTGATCGACGAGGCCGCCGTGCAGCGGCTGCTCGGCCTGCAGCGCGACGCGGTCGAGCGCGGCGCCACCACGCTGGTCGGCGGTGGCCGCGCACACCCGGACGGGCTGCCGGGTACGTTCTTCCAGCCGACGGTCGTCACCGACGTTGCGCCGCAGGCGCGGATGCTGCACGAGGAGACGTTCGGGCCGCTGCTGTCGGTGACCAGGTTCCGCGACGAGGACGAGGTGCTCGGCTACGCGAACGCCACGAAGTACGGGCTAGCCGCGTACGTCTTCACCACCGACCTCGGCCGCGCGCTGCGGATGACCGAACGGCTCGACTTCGGGGTGGTCGGCGTGAACGACCCTGCGCCGTCCGCGGCGTGCCTGCCGTCCGGTGGCGTCAAGATGTCCGGTGTCGGGCGGGAGTGCGGCAGCGACGGCCTGCTTGCCTTCACCGAGACGAAGGCGGTCTCGCTCGGCCTGCCTGCGGCCGGGTAGCGGCGGATCGGCGGGAGGACGCCATGCGGATCACGAAGGTCGAGCTATACGACGTCAGGTACACGGCGGCGGGTGCGCCGTTCGTGATGTCCGGCGGCAAGGTGGTGAGTGACCTCGAGGGCGTCGTGCTGAAGCTGCACACCGACGAGGGCGTCGTCGGGTGGGGCGAGCAGACCCCGTTCCCGTCGTACATGGCGGCCCACGTCGACGGCGCGCGCGAGGCGCTGCGGGTGCTCGGCCCGGCCGTGGTCGGTGCCGACCCGCGGGACGTGAAACGGGTCCAGCTGCTCATGCGCAAGGCGTTGAAGGGACACCACTATGCACGCTCGGCGATCGACCTGGCGTGCTGGGACGTGCTCGGCAAGGCCGCGGACATGCCGGTCGCGCACCTGCTCGGCGGTGTGCTGCAGGCGTCGTTCCCCGTCATCAGGGCGATCGGCATCGACACGCCGGACGCTATGCGCGCCGCGGCCGCGGCATTCGCCGAGGAGGGTTACAGCCGGGTGCAGGTGAAGCTCGGCGACGACTGGCGGCTCGACGTCGAGCGGGCGCGGGCGTGCCTGACGGAGCTGGCCGACGTCGAGACGGTGGTGTTCGACGCGAACACCAACTGGCGCAAGGACCAGGCGGTGCGCGTCGTCACGGAGCTGGGCGGGCGCAGGTACGTCGAGCAGCCGTGCCGCACGGTCGACGAGTGCCTGCAGGTGCGCGAACGTACCGGCTGCCTGCTGATCCTCGACGAGACCATGTGCCGCGGCCGGGAGATCTGGTCGACACTGGCTGGTCAGGCCCCGGACGCCGCGATGCTGAAGCTCTCACGGTTCGGCGGCATCACACCGCTGCGCCAGGTGCGCGACTTCTGCGAGGAGATGGGCGTACCGGTGATCATCGAGGACGGCGGCGCCGGTGACGTGCTGGCCGCCGCGTCCGCACAGCTGGCCGCGAGCACGCAGCCGGAGTGGCTGTTCAGCGGCTCGCTCACCAACGTGTTCGTCAAGGAACGACTGTCCGCCGTGGCACCGCGCCACGAGGCGGGCCGAGGGACGCTGCCGGCCGGCCCCGGGCTCGGGCTCGGCGAGGTGGACGAGGACCTACTCGGCACGCCGGTCGCGGCGATCGAGTAACGCATACCGGGAACGAGGGACATGGCCACAAGCACCAAGGCAGCAGTGTTCAGGGGCGTCGACCAGCCGCTCGACGTGACCGAGCTCGACCTCGGCGCGCCACGGGAGCACGAGGTGCTCGTCCGGTACGCCGCCAGCGGGCTGTGCCACAGCGACCTGCACATCATGGACGGCTCGATGGCGCACCCCGCGCCCGCGGTGCTCGGCCACGAGGGCGCGGGCGTGGTGGCAGCCGTCGGGCCCGGCGTCAGCCGGGTCGCGGTCGGCGACCACGTGCTCACGTCGTACCAGCCGTCGTGCGGGCACTGCTGGTACTGCACAGCCGGCCGGTCGAACCTCTGCGAGCTGCGCGACAAGCCGCGTACGGTCATGGCCGACGGCACCGCACGGTTCGCGGAGAATGGCAGCGAGGTGCTGCACCTGTTCCAGATCTCCTCGCACGCCGAGCGCACGGTCGTCCCCGAGGAGTGCCTGGTGCCGATCCGCAGGGACGCGCCGCTCGAGGTCGTGTGTCTGGTCAGCTGTGGCGTGGCGACCGGCGCCGGCGCCGTGATCAACCGGGCGAAGGTGCACGCCGGGGCCACCGTCGTGGTCATCGGCTGCGGCGGCGTGGGGCTCAACGCAGTGCAGGCCGCCAGGTTGGTCGGCGCGGCGAAGGTGGTGGCGGTGGACCGGCTGCCGCACAAACTGGAGACCGCATGCGAGTTCGGCGCCACCCACACCGTGGACGGTACCGACAGCGAGCGGTGCCTGGCGCAGCTCAAGGAGATCTGCGGCCGCGACGGCGCCGACTACGCGATCGAGGCGGTGGGCACCCAGGCCACCGTCGAGCTGGCGTTCCACTGCCTGCACCGCGGCGGCACCGCGGTGGTCGCGGGCGTCACGCCGGACGGCACGCGGATCAGCCTGGACCCGCGTCTGCTGCTGCAGGAACGGGTGCTGACCGGAACGTCGTTCGGCAGCGTGCGGCAGCGGCTCGACCTGCCGATGATCGTGGACCTCTTCATGGACGGCCGGTTCCGGCTGCGCGAGCTGGTCAGCCGCGAGGTCGGGCTGGACGAGGTCAACGACGCCTACGGCCGGCTCGCCGCCGGCGAGATCCGCCGTGAGGTTCTGGTGCACGGCTGACCGAACGGAGCTGACATGACCACACCGGTGTCCATCAGCGGCTCGTGGGTGGCGATACCCACGCCGATGCACGAGGACGGCTCGATCAACTACGACGAGTTCCGCCGGCTCGTCGACTTCCAGGCCGCGAACGGCTCGAGCGCAGTGCTCATCTGTGGTTCCGCCGGTGAGGTGTCGATGCTCGACCCGGAGGAGCGGCGGGAGGTGATCAGGCGCACCGCCGCGTACGCGGACGGCAAGATCCACGCGTTCTACGGCACCACCTGCGCCACCACCGCAGCGACCGTGGACCTCACCAGGTTCGCCGAGGACCACGGCGCCGCGGGTGTGGTGCTGACCGTGCCGGCGTACTCGCTGCCGCCGCAGACCGCCATCTTCGACTTCCTGGTCACCGTCGCCGCGGCGACCGAGCTGGCGGTCGCCGTCTACAACAACCCGATGCGGGTGCACAGGAACATCGAGCCCGAGACCATCGCCGCGTTCCACCGGGAGGCGAGCAACTTCGTCGCGGACAAGGAGGCGGTGGCGGACGCGTCGCAGATCTCCCGGGTGATCGAGCTGACCGGCGGGGAGCTGTCGGTGCTGGCCTGTGACAACCCCGGCTACGGGCTGCTGCCCACCGCGGTGGCGCTGGCCGACGGGATGGCGAACATTACCGGCAACCTGCACCCGCGGGAGCTGGCGTACCTCTCCGACACGGCGAACGTCACCGGTGACCTCGCGCACTGGCGGCAACGGCAGATCGCCATGCTGCCGCTGATGCGGGCCTGCTACGGCATGCCGAACCCGGTCGCGGTTAAGGCCGGTCTGGAGCTGCTCGGCTTCGCCGTAGGCGGGCCGCGGCTGCCGCTGCAGCGGTTGCACGGCGGCCTGCTCGACGAGTTGAAGCAGCTCGTCACCGACTACCGGTTGGGCGAGACCTATGACCGCCGACCGTGACCGCGTGACCGCCGACGCCCCCGGCCGGTCGCTGCTGGCCGAGGAGCTGCGGCGGTACCCGTCGCTCGCCGCGGCCATGGCCGACGGCGTCGGCGTGTTCTGCGCGATGGGTGTCTGCCAGCAGTGCGAGCGACAGGTGGCGGGCACGACCGTGCGTACCTGCCTGGTGCGGAGCAGCGATGCCTGACGTGGACGTGCTCGTCGTCGGCGCCGGTCCGGCGGGACTCGCGGCCGCCGCCGTCGCGGCCGAGGCCGGTGCGCGGACGCTGGTCGTCGACGAGCAGCCGATCGTGGGCGGTCAGTACCTGCGCCCGCGGCCGCCGGCGCGCGTGGACCACCCGGTCGCGACCCGCTTTCGCGCCAGCGGCGCGGAGACGCTGCTTGCGGAGAGCGTCTGGCACGTCGACCCGGCCGCGCGGCAGCTGCGTACGACGAACCACGCGGTGCAGTTCGGCAGCCTGGTGGTCGCGACGGGCGCGTACGACCGGCCGCTCGCCGTCGCCGGTGGCGAGCTGCCAGGCGTGCTGACCGCCGGGGCCGCCCAGGCGTTGGCGAAGGACGGGGTGCGGGTGGGCGACGCGGTGCTGCTCGCCGGCACCGGGCCGTTCGCGCTGCCGGTCGCCGCCGAGGTCGTCCGCGCCGGCGGCGGCGTCGCCGAGATCGCGCTCACCCACCTGCCGTGGCTGGGCGCCGGGGTGCTGCACGCTCCCCAGGTGGTGCCTGAGGCGGTCGGGTACGGCCCGTACGCTGCTGCGGCACCGCGTCGCGCTGCATGCCGGCTGGGTGGTCGAGCAGGTCGTGGGCGACGGTCGGGTGGAGGCGGCGGTGCTGGTCGACGTGCCGGGCGGCCGGCGCCGAGAGGTGGGCTGCGACGCAGTCGCACTCGGCTACGGGTTCCTGCCGCAGCTCGCCGTGGCGGACCTGGCGGGTTGCCGGCTGCGGTTCGACCAACGGCAGCGCACCTGGTTCGTCGCCGCCGACGACCGGTCGCGGACGAGCGTCCCCGGGGTGTTCGCCGCCGGTGAGGTCGTCGGGATCGGCGGCCACCGCAAGGCGGTGGCGGACGGGCTGGTGGCCGGCAGCTCTGCCGCGGCCCACGCCGGGTTCGCGGCGCTTGCCGACACCGGGCGGTGGCGCCGGCTGGCCCGCTTCGCCCGCGCCGCGCAGCGCGCGCTCGCCCCGCCGCCGCTGGCGGCGTACGTGGCGGACGGTGCGGTGGTGTGCCGGTGCGAGGGCGTCACGGCGGGTCGGATCAGGGCGGCGGCCAGGGACGGCGCGACCACCGTCGCGGGCGTGCGGATGCGCACCCGGTGCGGGATGGGTCCGTGCCAGGGTCGGATGTGCGCACAGCTGGCCGGCGAGCTGACCGACGACGTCAACGGTGCCGCGGCAGGGACGGCCGGGCGGCTGGCCAGCAGGCTGCCGGCGCGCCCGATGACGGTGGGAGCGCTCGCGTCATGAAGGTCATCGTGGTGGGCGGCGGCATCGTCGGTGCGTCGTGCGCCTACGCGCTGGCCCGGCAGGGCGCCCGCGTCGAGCTGCTCGACGCCGGCGACCCGCCGAGCGGTGCGTCGGCACGCTCCGACGGCTCGCTCTTCCTCGGCAACAAGCGGCCGGCGGACGTCCCTTTGGTCCGCGCGGCGCTGGCCACCTGGCAGCGGCTGCTGCCGCAGGTCGGCGACATCGAGTTCGAGTCCAACGAGCTGCTCATGGTGGCGCAGGACGAGGCGCAGGAACGCGCGCTGGTCGAACGCGTCGCGGCCCTGCGCGCGGCGGGCGTCGACGTGCGAGAGCTGACGGGTGCGCAGTGCGTGGCGGTCGAGCCAGGACTCGCACCTGTGCGGTTCGGCAGCCAGGTGGTCGAGAGCCGGGAGCTGCAGCCGATGCTCGCGACGCTGGCCATGCTGCGGCTGGCGCGTGCGGCCGGCACGACGGTCCGCCCGCACACCCGGGTGCAGGCGGTGCGGCCGGGTGAGGTGCGGACGGCGGACGGCACCCACCCGGCGGACGAGGTCGTGGTGGCCGCCGGCGCCTGGACGGGCGAGCTGCTCGCCGGCAGCGGTCACCGGGTGCCGATCGAGCCGCGCCGCGGGCACGTGCTCGTGGTCGAGCGGAAGGCGGCCGAGCTGGTCCGCTGCGGTGCCATGGGGTCCACGTACGCGGACGTCGCGCAGAGCGCCGACCCCGACCTGCACGTCGTGCCGCTGGTCACCGTGACGAAGAGCGGCACCGTGCTGATCGGGGCGAGCAGGGAGCGGGTCGGCCTGCGCGACCAGGTCGACCCGCACCTCGTGACCCGGATGTGCGCGGCCGCCGTGAGCCTGTACCCGGGGCTCGCGTCGTGCCGGGTGACCCGTTCCTGGGTCGGCTTCCGGCCGTGGGCGACCGGCGGCTACCCGTACGTCGGCCGGCTCGCGCCCGGCCTGAGCGTCGCGGCCGGGCACGAGGGGGAAGGCATCACGTACGGGCCGTACACCGGCGAGGTCCTCGCCAGCCACCTGCTGGCCGGCGCGGACGTGCCGGCCGTGTGGCAGCTGCCGCAGACCAGCGACACCGGACTGCTGCGGGAAGGAGGCACGGCTTGCCCGACCTGAGCGATCTGCCGTCCGGTGCCAAAGGCCGCGTCTTCGCACTGACCACGCCTTAGGTACCGGCGGTGCAGTACCGGTGCGGTGTGCCTCACCGGCAACCGCGCCCGTCCCGTTGACGAGAGACGCACGCCGAGCACGGCGGCGCGTCCAGCCACACCTGTCCTACAGAAGGAGGCCGTGCGGTGAGGGCTATCGATTGGGTCTTTGTCTGTCTGTACTTCGCGGTGCTCGTCGTGATCGGCGTGCGGGCGGTGCGCCGTATCCGCTCGTCCGACGACTTCGCGGTCGCGGGCGGCCGCCTCGGCTGGCCGATCCTCTTCGCGACCGTGGCCGCCTCGTTCCTCGGCGGCGGCGCCGCCATGGGCAACGCGGGCAACGTGCTGAAGGACGGCTACGTCTTCATGTTCGCGTTCTTCGCGTTCGGCCTGCAGACGGTGCTCGTCGGCCAGTTCATGGTGCACAAGCTGCGCCGCTACGAGGGCGCGCACACGGTGGGCGACGTGATGGAGGTCCACTACGGCAAGGGCGCGCGGCTGATCTCCGGCCTGCTGTCGCTGGGGTTGTGCGCGGGCATCCTCGGCGGCCAGATCCTCGCGGTGGGCACCCTGCTCACCACCATGCTCGACATCTCGCTGTTCGTCGGCATCCTGATAGGCATGGGCGTCGTGCTGCTGTACTCGACGTTCGGCGGCATGTGGGCGGTCGTGCAGACCGACGTGGTGCAGTTCCTCGTGCTCGGCATCCTGGTGCCGGTTGCGCTCGTCCTCGGCGTGGTGAAGGTCGGCGGGCCGGCCGAGATCGTCGAGCGGGTGCCCGCCGACCACCTGACCCTCCTCGGCGGCTGGACGGTGGTGGCGTTCGTCGGCACGTTCATCACATTCCTGCTGGGGGAGACGATGACGCCGCCGTTCGCGCAGCGGGCGTTCGCGGCGAGCGACCCGCGAGCCGCGCGGCGCGGCTACGTGGTGTCCGGGTTCTTCTCGCTCGCGTTCTACTTCGTCACCGGCTCGATCGGCCTGGTCGCGCTGATCCTCTACCCGAAGATCGCCACCGACCAGGCGCTGCCGACGGTGATGGCGAACCTGCTGCCTGTCGGCGCCACCGGGCTCGCGCTCGCGGCGCTGCTCGCGGTGATCCAGTCCACGGCGTCGTCGTACCTGAACTCGACGGCCATCGTCTTCGTGAAGGACATCTACGTACCGTTCATCCGGCCGCACGCAAGCGACCGGCATCGGCTGCTCGTGCAGCGGCTGAGCACGCTCGCGGTCGGCGTCGCGGCGGTGGCGTTCGCCAGCACCGCGCCTTCGATCATCGACGCCTTCCTGCTCGCGTTCAACCTGTGGGCGCCGACCGTCGTGCTGCCGCTCGTCGTCGCCGTCGTGTGGGGCCTGCGCAGCTCGTCCGCCGGCCTCGCGGCCATGGTCGGCGGCGGTCTCGGCGGCGCGATCTGGACGTGGGGTCTGGGGGAGCCGTACGGCGTGAGCGGCATCGTCTTCGGCGTGGTCGTGAACGCGGTCGTGTACTTCGTCACGTACGCCGTTGCGCCGCGGGGTCCGCGGCTGGTGCACCACGACGACGTCAAGCTGGCTACGGAAGGAGCACTCAAGTGATCGGCGTCTACGGTTTCCTGCTCATCGCCGTTCCGGTAGCGGTAGTCGCGGCCGCGATCGCCGTCGGCGTCGCGTGGGTCCGCTCGTACCTGCGCGACGGCTAGGCGAGCGATTCGACCTCGCGGAGCATGCCGCGGCGGCCGAGGAACGTGGTGAGGTGCTCGCGGTGCTCGTCGCAGGCGAGCCAGGTCTTCCTGCGCGCGTCCTCGTGGATGCGGGGGTTGTTCCACAGCAGCTGCCAGGCGGCGGGCTCGCGGCAGCCCTTGGCCGAGCAGATGAGGGTGTCGTCGTCGGTCAGGATGACTCCACGGGGCCGCTGCCGTTGCCGTTGGAGTTGGTGAGCTCCGGCCGGTCGGGCTCGTACGTCGCGAACCGCTCGCCTGCGGGTTCCCGGCCGGCGTTGGCGAAGATCACCGTCAGCACCGGCAGCACGATGGCGGGCAGCGCGACCGCGAAGAACGCGATCACCCGCGCCTGGCCATCGAGCACCAGCACCAGCACGATCGCCAGGATGAAGCAGACGGTACGTACCGCCATCCAGAACATGTACCGCTTGCGGCGGGAGTCGATGTCCTCGGAGTACGGCCGTGCCGCGTCCGTGACCGTGTAGACGGCGGCGCGCTTACGACCGGGAATTCGCACCCCTCCAGCCTAGCTCTACCCGCCGCCCGGCGGCGGTCGGTGTCAGTCGGTGGTGGCGAGGACGGCGAACAGGGTGACCAGGTCGTGTGCGGCGGCGATGTCGTCGGCGACGTAGCCGAGCGTGCGGCCGCCCCGGCGCTTGACGCCGGGGACGAGCAGTGCGCGCTCGGTCATACCCGGGCGCACCAGGTCGACCTCCAGGTCGACCGGGGCCTCGACGTGCAGCGGCCGGACGTTCGCACGTTCGGCGAGCGCGTCGGGCACGGCGGCCTCAATCCTGGCGCACGCCTCCTCCGGATGCAGGTTCTGTGCCGCGTACGCCCCGAGCGCCCACTTCACCGGCACGCCGAACATGCCTGGCACGGCCTCCTCGGCCTCGCCGGCCAGTGTGTCGTCGCCGGCGGCGAGCACGGGTGCCACGTCGTAGTGCGCGGCCAGCGCGGCGTTCAGCCCGGTCTCACCGAGCTCGCGGCCGTTGCAGCGCACCGCGCTGATGGCGGCGCCGCTGATGGTGTGCGAGAGCACCGACGTGCCGAGGCCGGCGCGACCGTGGTACCCGATGAAGACGACGGCGTCCACGTCGTGGTCCAGGCCGGCGACCATGCCGTGGGCGCGCGGCTTGCCGCGGATCAGCGTGCACCGACGGTCCAGCTCGTGGGGGAGCAGGTTGCGGAAGCCCGAGTGCGCGTCGGCGACGAGTACCGTGGCGTCCGGGTCGTGGGCAAGTACGCCACGCACGGCGGCGTTCGCCTCAGCCGTCATGTACGCGCGGTTGCGCTCGTACTCGTGGTGGCCCGGTTGGACGTCGTCACCGGCGACCACGCCGGCGATGCCCTCCATGTCGACCGAAACGAGCACTCGCATGTAGGCCTCCTCGCGCACGGTTGCAGCCCGACGCTACCGTCTGACACTCGTGTCGGACATACGAAGTGCTGCGGACGGTCACGGCCTGGCCGGATCGGTCGTCGTGCTGACCGGGGTGATGGCCGCGGGCAAGTCGACCGTCGCGCAGGCTCTCGCGCAGCGGCTGCCGCGCTCCGCGCACGTGCGGGGTGACGCCTTCCGCCGCATGGTCGTGGGTGGGCGCGCCGAGCCGCGGGGCGAACCGGCCGGCGAGGCGCTCGCGCAGCTGCGGTTGCGCTACCGGCTGGCCGCGCAGGTCGCGGACGGTTACGCCGCCGCGGGGTTCGCCGCCGTGCTGCAGGACATCGCCGTCGGCCACCTGCTGCCCGAGCTGGTGGACGCCGTCACCAGCCCAGCCGGCCGCGCTACCTGGTCGTGCTCGCGCCGCGCCCGGACGTGGTCGCGCGGCGCGAGGCGGCCAGGCAGAAGACCGGTTACGCCGACGACCAGCAGTTCGCCGCGCTCGACCGCGCGTTGCGCGACGAGACGCCGCGGCGGGGACGCTGGTTGGACACCTCGGAGCTGTCGGTGGCGCAGACCGTGGACGCGATCCTCGCGGACCTGCCCGCCGCCCGGCTGGACTGACCGCGGCTACGACGCGTCGCTGACGGTGCTCATGTGTTTGTTGCCCCAGGCCACAGAGCCGTCGGTGCTGTGGCCTGCACCGATTCTGTCGACGGTGCCCGATGGTGTCGACGGTGAGTCGCCGCGGGTGGCACGTAGTTGGCACGAAAACGGTCACTTGGTTACCGTGTAGCGGCCCTTCGCGGTCCTGCGGACGTAGCCGGTCTCGGTGAGTTCGGCGAGCAGCTTGTACGTCTGCGACTTGGCGAGCTCAAGGTCCGCGCCGATGTCCGCCGGGGTGGACCGGCCGGCGGCGACCGCGGCCCAGACCTTCGCCTGCCGGTCAGTGAGACCAGCAGGCACCGGAGCAGATGCCCGCCCTGCGTCGGCGAGCGTCTGGCGGGTCT
>WHTA01000119.1 GCA_009379825.1 Streptosporangiales bacterium | reverse complement strand
CCACGGCAGCTAGGGTCTTTCATCCCGGCGGCTTGGCAGAAGCGCCGGGGAATCTCAGCTCGAGCCACCCCGCTCGTGTCGACCACGGCCGACCTGGGCGTGCTGACCGAGTAGAAGTTGTGGCATGGCAGCGGAGCTGGGTAGGTGGCAGCTGTTGCCCCGATCACCTGCCTGAGGGTAGGGCACTACGCATGTCCGAGGGGTGCCAGGCGCTAGCGATCAGGTAGCCGAGCGAGACCCGCTCGGCGGTCGTCCGCCGCCTCACGGAAGTGGGTCGAGACAGCCGCCGGTACAGCGACCTCCAGCAGCAACACAAGAAGCAATCGGGGCGCTCGGAGGAGAGAGGCGTTGTCAGCTGATCACGGGAGGATGCCCACGGTGGAGGGTGGCCTGTAGTGTCAAGCGATCGGCGCGGATTCGTAGCGACTCGGCATCCACCGGACGCCCGTCGGACAGATACGTGAGTCGCTCGATCGCGAACACCGCCGACCGGGCGGGGATCTCCAGCAGCTCAGCGGTGTCGAGATCGGCGCTGACCGCGTGCACCGCCACCTCGGCCCGTCCCAACAAGCACCCGGTTACCTCCTCGATCAACGCGAACACGTCCCGCCCGACCAGGTCGCCCGAGAGCACCTCGCGCCCGATGTCCTCGACCAGATACGTGGTATCCAGCGACAGCGGCACCCCGTCCAACCGACGCAGCCGCTCCAGACGCACCACACCCGCGCCCGCTGTCAGCCGCAGCCGCGTTGCGATCGCCGGCGGCGGGACGGCCAGTACCTCGGCCATCCGCACCTCGTTGGTCACCGCACCGTAGTCAATCAGCGTCTCGGCCAGCCCCGCCAGACGATCCAGACCATGCCCGTACTGCGGCATCACCACCAGCGTGCCGACACCGCGCCGCCGAATGATCAAACCCTCGCGCTGCAGCAGCTCCAACGCCTCCCGCACCGCGTTACGCGACGCCGCGAGTTCCGCCGCCAGCTCGCGCTCGTCGGGTAGCACCCGGTCCGGGAACTGGCCGGAGGTGATCTGCTGGCGCAACACGTCTGCTACCTGCCGCGCCCGCTCCGCGCGCGGCCGCGACGACACCCAGTCAGCGGATGTTCTCCGCCGCCGCAGGTCCCGCACGGATTCGGCTCGCTCGACATCAACGGCGTCTTCCTCCATGGCAGCAACGTACCGCCGTTGTGTTACGCCAGAGTTACGCCACCCATGTTGACCAGCGCGCCGAGGAACTGTCCAACATCCTTGACACAGCCCATTCAGGCTGTTGGGGTGGCGGGTCAGCCAGTGACCTGCCACGCCGTCGGTGGCACGGATGCTACTGGTGGGGCGACGAGGGTTGCGTGGAGCGGGTGGAAGTAGCGGCGGACGGTCTGGTCGCTGCCGCGATACCCCATCGTCTTGAGCTCGGCGGTGAGTACGGCGTCGGTGGTGCCGACGTTGAACCGTTCGTGCGGATACGGTTTGAACGGATCCACCTTGCTGCCGCGAGACTGGGCCCGCGGCCGCAGCTGTTCGGCATCGGTTGCCTGGGCGAAGCGATGCACTGTCCGCAGACATGGAATCCCGGCCCCTATCCACCAGGTTCGAGCCGGTGCTCTTCGTACCGGCTTCAACCACTGGTTCACTCGCGTTCCGCCTCCTGATCTTGCGTGCCGGACCACACCAGCTGGCAGTACTGGCGCGTCCCGGCGTTGTCGGGGCCGGGACGCCCGGACAGGCTTGCCAGGGGACCGCGCCTTTGGTTAGCCTCACCTAATCATCGCTTCTTAGGTTCACCTAACCAACTGCTACACGGGGGCTGGAGGATTCCCGTGTTCGGTAACTTCCTGATCGGACTCCGCGAAGGCCTGGAGGCCGCGCTCATCGTCAGCATCCTCGTCGCCTACCTGGTGAAGACCGGGCACCGCGACCGGCTGCGCGCCGTGGCCATCGGCGTCGGCGCCGCCGTGGTGCTCGCGCTCGGCTTTGCCGGCGCGCTCACGCTCACCGCCACCCAGCTGTCCGAAGAGGCCGAGGAAGCGTTCGGTGGCGTGCTCTCACTGGTCGCCGTTGCCCTGGTCACTTGGATGATCTTCTGGATGCGTCGCACGTCGCACCTACTGAAGGCTGAGCTCGAGGGCCAGGTGGAACGCGCACTGAGCATCGGCGCGCTCGCGGTGGCGGCAGTGGCGTTCGTCGCGGTCGCGCGCGAGGGCCTCGAGACAGCGCTGTTCCTCTGGACCAACATCACCCGCTCCGGCGAGACGGCCGTGCCGCTGCTGGGCGCCACCCTCGGCCTGCTCACCGCCATCGTGCTCGCCTACCTGCTCTACAACCGCGCAGTGCGAGTCAACCTCAAGTCCTTCTTCACCTGGACCGGCGGCTTCCTCATCGTGATCGCCGCCGGCGTGTTCGCCTACGGCTGGCACGAGCTGCAGGAGGCGGGCCTGATCCCTGGCGAGGACGCGAAGGCGTACGACCTCACCGGCATCATCGACCCGGAGAGGTGGTACGGCACGCTCCTCGAGGGCACCATCAACTTCGACCCCGACCCGTCGATACTCCAGGTCGTGGTCTGGCTCGCCTACATCGTTCCCACGGCCGTGCTGTTCTTCCGGCCGCGCCGAGCTGTCCGACAGGACGCACCGGCGGCCGCGCCGCACACCGAGACCGCGAAGCGGGGTTAGCAACGAACGTGCGGGGGCCCGTCGCGCGATGGTGGCTCGTGGCGGATCGTGGAGCTGGTTCGGGTCGGGTCGCAGCCGTGCACACTGCTTGGCCGCTCGGACGAGAGCAGCTCGCGCAGCGGTGGTGACCAGATCTTTGAGCTGGTTCAACGCGCGGTGCGGGACTTGACGCAACCGTCAGGGGCGACGCGCAGCACGCGGATGGCTTCGACGATGCCGGTGCGGTCCGTTGGGGACCGCGGTGGCCTCGCCGGAGAGGACGGCGCGGGCCGCGATTCGGCGTCGATCGGGTCGGACCTACCGCGCTGACGGCGGGTGCGCCGGTGGGGGCGGTTGATCTTGACCACGGACACGCCAGCGGCACCCAGTCGGCGGGTCAGCCCGGCACCGCGGCTGCCGGCGCCCTCGACACCGACGTGGATCAGGTGTCCGAAGGAGCGCATCCACGTCAGCATCCGCTCATAGCCGGGCTTGTCGACCCGGGGACTGCCGGCTGCCGAGCAGCCATCCTCGGGTGTCGAGCACCGCCGCGTGGTAAGTGCGGCGATGTCAACCCGAGCTGGCTCCACCCGTAAGCAGCTCGAGGTGGCTCCGCTGAGTCGAGGTGAGGACCTCGGCCTTGGTGGTCAGCGGGCTCGGCGGTCAGAGTCTCCGGCGATCGGGAGGTAGATCTTGTTGCCTGCCTCCGTGAACTCTTCGGCTTTGTCTTTCATGCCGGCCTCGATGGCGTCGACGGTGGCGAGGTTGTGTTCTTCCGCGTAAGCGCGGACGTCTTGGGTGATCTTCATGGAGCAGAACTTCGGGCCGCACATGGAGCAGAAGTGCGCGGTCTTCGCGGGTTCGGCGGGCAGTGTCTCGTCGTGGTAGGCGCGTGCGGTGTCGGGGTCGAGGGACAGGTTGAACTGGTCGACCCAGCGGAACTCGAACCGCGCCTTGGACAGCGCGTCATCCCAGTCCTGCGCCCTGGGGTGTTCTTTGGCGAGATCGGCGGCGTGCGCGGCGATCTTGTACGCGATGACACCGGTCTTGACGTCGTCGCGATCGGGCAGACCGAGATGTTCCTTCGGGGTCACGTAGCAGAGCATCGCGGTGCCACGCCAGGCGATCTGTGCCGCGCCGATCGCGGAGGTGATGTGGTCGTAGGCCGGTGCGATGTCGGTGGCCAGCGGGCCGAGGGTGTAGAACGGCGCCTCGCCGCACCACTGTTCCTCGAGCCGGACGTTCTCCGCGATCTTGTGCATCGGCACGTGACCGGGACCCTCGATCATCACCTGCACATCGCGGTCTCTGGCGACTGCGGCCAGTTCGCCAAGGGTCTTCAGCAGACATGACCGGCCGTGCCCGCGAGCGGGTGCGGCAGGAGAGGTGTGCTCGAAATGATGAAGAGATGGATGCTGCGCGCGGCCGCGGCGGGTGTGGCGGGCGTGCTCGCGGCCACAGCGTTCGCGCCGGCAGCATCCGCCCACGTGACGGTCTCGTCGCCCGACGCCGTCGGTGGCGGCTACGGCAAGCTCGTCTTCAGGGTGCCGAACGAGGAACCGAAGGCCGACACGGTCGCCTTGACCCTGCACTTGCCAGAAGACATGCCGTTCGCGTCGGTCAGCACGATGCAGAAGCCGGGCTGGACCGTCAGCGCCGAGGAGACCAAGCTCGGCAAGCCGGTCGAGAACGACGGGCTCAAGCTGACCAAGGCGGTCACGACCGTGACGTGGAAGGCCAAGCCCGGCCAGGCATCCCGCCCGGCTCGTTCGACGAGTTCCAGCTGTCGGTGGGACCATTGCCGAAGAGCGGCGGCGAGCTCGTCGCGCCCGCCGCACAGGAGTACTCCGATGGCACGACGGTGAACTGGAACCAGCCCGAAAAGCACGGCAAGGAACCGGAGCGCCCGGCGCCGGTGCTGGAGTTCGCCAAGGCCACCGGCGACAAACACGGCGGCGACGACGCCAGCGAACCCGCCGACGCGTCGACGGCGACCGACACCAGCGGTCCCGACCCGCTAGCGCGGGTGCTCGGCGCGGTCGCGGTCGCGGTAGTCGCACTCGTCGCCGCCGTGCTCGTGCGCCGACGCAGGACAACAACGCCGTGATCCGACGGCTACCCGCCGCGGTACTGGCGGTCGTCGCGGGCATCGCCGTTGCGACGCCCGCGACGGCCCCGCCGGCCGCGGCGCACAGCGTGCTCACCGCCACGGCGCCGAAGGCACGCAGCACAGTGACCGAGCCGCGCCCCACCGTGACCCTCACCTTCAACGAAGCGGTGCAGGCGAAGTTCGCCCGGGTCGTAGTGACCGACCCAGCCGGCGACCGGGTGAACGTCGGCAAGCCGGACGTCACGGACACGAACGTCACGCAGCGGATCCGGCCGTTCCCGGCCGCCGGCAGGTACCGCGTGGGATGGCGCGTGGTCTCGGCCGACGGGCATCCCGTCGACGGCACCTTCACCTTCACCGTACGCGACAGCGCTGTCACGGCCACGTCGCCGACCTCGTCGGCAACCACCAGCGCCGCCACGAGCACACCACCTACGGCGACCGGACGGCCACAGGCTCAGCAGTCGCTCCTACAACGACACACCACCCACCTCCTGATCGGCCTCGTCATCGCGGTCCTCAGCAGCGGCTTCCTCATCTGCGAACGACGCAGGCGACACGACTGACATCGCCACCTTCCTCCACGACTTCAGCCCGATGCCCACCCAGAAGCAGGTAGGCACAACCGCCGTCGAGCTCACCTGCGACCCCGGCCACGATCAAGCCACCCACCGGCTCACCCCGGCGGGCCTCGCCTATTGACAGCTGACCTGTCCGTTTGCGGATCCCGTCCGCGAGCGGGACGCACAGCAGGAACGGTAGCCGCGAGTCCGGCCGGGGTTGGTGGCGATCAGCAACTCCATTCCCACCGATCCTCAATCCTTGGCGTAATGACTGGGCTTCCCCCTCTTGTGAGGCGGTTGTCAACGCAGACCACCCCATCTCGAGGCAGCAGTGGGCGTGGGCAAGCCGATCTCCTCCCGTTGCACGACTGGGCGGTGGCGGCTAGGGTCACCGGCGACAAGTGCATAACCACGGGAGCCCGCACCGCAAGCGGGCTGAGAGGGCGGCTTTCTCTTCTCCATGGAGAGGAGCGAGTGCCGCCGACCGCCTGAACCTGTCCGGGTAATGCCGACGTAGGGAGAGAACGCCATGACGGCTCCGCAGAACACCTCGGTGTCTCCGACGATCACCACCGGGCCTATCCAAGGCTCCAACAAGGTCTACCTCGACGGCCCGGACGGCATCCGCGTCCCGGTGCGGCGGGTCGAGTTGACCAACGGCGAACACTTCGACTCCTATGACACCTCCGGCCCCTTTACCGACGAGAACGCACCCATCGACATCCGGGCGGGTCTACCGGGGCTGCGCACGGGCTGGATCGCCGCCCGCGAGCCGGTCAACGGCGCCGTCACCCAGGTCGCCTACGCCAACGCCGGGGTCGTTACCCCGGAGATGCGGTTCATCGCGATCCGCGAGGGCGTCGACGTCGAGCTGGTTCGCTGCGAGGTGGCGCGCGGCCGGGCGGTGATCCCGGTCAACCGCAATCATCCCGAAGCCGAGCCGATGATCATCGGCAAGAGGTTCCTGGTGAAGGTCAACGCCAACATCGGCAACTCGGCAGTGACCTCCTCGATCGAGGAGGAGGTGGACAAGATGGTGTGGGCTACCCGGTGGGGTGCAGACACCGTGATGGACCTGTCTACCGGCCGCGACATTCACACCACCAGGGAGTGGATCCTCCGTAACTCCCCAGTGCCGATCGGCACGGTACCGATCTACCAGGCGCTGGAGAAGGTGGGCGGAGACCCGGCGGAGTTGTCTTGGCAGGTCTATCGGGACACCGTGATCGAGCAATGCGAGCAGGGCGTGGACTACATGACTGTGCACGCCGGGGTGCTGCTGCGTTATGTGCCGCTGTCCGCGAAGCGGGTCACCGGGATCGTCTCCCGCGGCGGGTCGATCATGGCGGCCTGGTGTCTCGCGCATCATCGCGAGTCGTTCCTCTACAGGCACTTCGCCGAGCTCTGCGACATCCTGCGCACCTACGACGTCACGTTCTCCCTCGGCGACGGACTACGGCCGGGCTCCATCGCCGACGCCAACGACGAGGCGCAGCTCGCCGAGCTGAAGACCCTGGGAGAGTTGACCGCGATCGCCCGCGCACGCGACGTGCAGGTGATGATCGAGGGGCCTGGCCACGTCCCGATGCACAAGATCGCGGAGAACGTGCGGCTGGAGGAGCAGTGGTGCGACGAGGCGCCGTTCTACACCCTCGGACCGCTGGCCACCGACATCGCGCCGGGCTATGACCACATCACCTCCGCGATCGGGGCGGCGACCATCGCACAGGCCGGCACCGCGATGCTGTGCTACGTCACGCCCAAGGAGCATCTGGGCCTGCCCAACCGCGACGACGTGAAAACCGGAGTGATCACCTACAAGATCGCCGCGCACGCCGCGGACCTAGCCAAGGAACATCCACACGCGCAGGCCCGCGACGACGCCTTGAGCCAGGCCCGATTCGAGTTCCGCTGGACGGACCAGTTCCGGCTCTCCCTCGACCCGGACACCGCGCAGTCCTTCCACGACGAGACGCTGCCCGCCGAGCCGGCGAAGACCGCGCACTTCTGCTCGATGTGCGGCCCCAAGTTCTGCTCCATGAGGATCACCCAGGATGTCCGGGACTACGCCGAGGCACACGGACTGACCAGCGTCGAGGCGATCGAAGCGGGTATGGAAGAGAAGTCGGCCGAGTTCACCGACCACGGCGCACGGATCTACCTCCCGATCGCGAACCAATAGACGACCGACTACCCCGGCAACCCGAGGAAAGCGCAAGCGACCACCGACATGCTGGACAGCGAAGCGGAGTCAATGAAGGCCCCAGCGCGGCGAGAATCGAGAGGCGCGATTCCGGCCCGGGCCTGCCGCGGTGACCGGGAAGCGCACGCCCATGCCTGTGAGAGCAGCCACTGGGCCAGCTTGGTCTGGAAAGGCGGGCGGATAGTTGTCGATCCGGGAGTCTGAAGACCGGTCTCGCAACACCGCGCCGGCGATCGACACTGCAGCGGAGCCTGCCATGCCCGAGTTCTACGACGTCGTCTACCGCCGCCGTGATGTACGTGCCCAGTTCACCGGCGCACCGGTGGGCGAGGCGGTCCTGGACCGTGTCCTCGCCGCCGCGCATGCCGCCCCGAGCGTGGGACTGACCCAGCCGTGGGATTTCATCGAGATCCGCGACTGGCGCACCCGCCGGGCCTTCTACGACCACGTGCAGGCCGAGCGGGAAGTGTTCGCCGCCCAGCTCGATACGGCCACAGCGAACCGTTTCGCCCGCATCAAGATCGACGGGGTGCTGGAGTCCAGCCTGTCGCTGGTGGTCACCTACGACCCGCAGCGGGGAAGCCCGGCGGTGCTGGGGCGGCATGCCATCGCCGATGCCGGGCTGTACTCGGTGTGCCTGGCGATTCAGAACCTTTGGCTGGCTGCCACCGCCGAAGACTTGGGGCTGGGCTGGGTGTCGTTCTACCGTGAGCCGTTTGTGCGAGATCTCCTCGGTATTCCCGCCAACATCCGCCCCGTCGCCTGGCTGTGCCTCGGCCCGGTCAGCCACTTCGAAGACACCCCGGATCTGGAACGCTCCCGCTGGCGGAACCGCCGGCGCCTGGAACAAGCTCGTCACCACGAACGCTGGGACGATAAGAACACCTGAATGGCTGGGTCCAACGCGAGTCGCGCGCCCGCTTCATAACCGGATCCGCCTGCGGACACAAGCGATCGCGTACCTGGGAGCGATGGCTCCCTTAGATCGCCGAGCAACTGCACTCGCATCAAGTGATCCTTCCTCTTGCTGCTCAACACGATCGCGGGAGTCCGGGAGGTGGACGAGAACCTGCTACGCGCTGCTCGTACCTTCGGTACCAGCAGGGCGGCCACCGTCGTGCACGTCGCCATTCCCGGTGCGTTGCCGACCATCCTGGTCGGAGCACGCATCGCCGCCGGCACCGGATGGATGTCCCTGGTGGCCGCCGAGCTGGTCGGCGCAAGCAGTGGCCTCGGCTTCTCCATCGAGTACTACCGCTCACTGGTGATGGCGCCGAGCATGATCGGGTTCGTCGTCGTCATCGGCTTCTTGGGCATGTTGACCAACGCCGTACTGCTCGCCGTACAGCGGGTCGTGACGCCGTGGGCTCACAACGGCGAGGTATCCCCGTGACGAGACGCCACTTCGCTGCCGTCCGCCAGGCCGTGCTGGCGCCGGTCCTACCTGTCCTCCTGGTGGTGGTGTGGTACCTCGCGAGCCGGGACTCGACCCCCAGCTCGGCCTACCCGTATCCCGCGGCGATAGTTCGCTCGGGGCTACGTCTACTCACCGACGGCGAGCTGTTGCAAGCGTTGGCGACCAGCCTGATCCGTGTGCTACTCGGGTTCGGCATCGCGCTCGGACTCGGGCTCGGACTCAGCCTGCTCATGGGTCGCCTCCGTGTCGTCCGTGAGATGTTCGACCCACTCATAGAGTCCGTCCGACCGATCGCACCGATCGCGCTCGTTCCGCTCGCGATCCTGTGGTTGGGTACCGGCAACGCGTCCGCGGTGAGCATCATCGCCTACGCCGCGTTCTTCCCGATTGTCCTCAACGTCACGGCGGCGGTGCGCGACCTCGACCCGAGTCTGGTGGATGTCGCCCGAACGTTCGGCGTGAGCGAACTGACGATCCTGCGACAAGTGGTTCTCCCCGGCGTCTTGCCTGGCGTCGTCGTCGGGGCACGGCTGGGCATGGGACTCGGTTGGGCTTCTGTCATTGCTGCGGAGCTGGCCGTCGGGTCCGACGTGAGCGCGAGCGTAGGTATCGGCCAGTTGATGCTGACGTTCTACCAGTACGACGCCGACCCCAACCCGATCGTCGTCTGCATGATCGCTGTTGGCCTTCTCGGGTTCGCTCTCGACATGCTCATGCGACAGACGGGCCGGGCGCTCGCACCGTGGCATCGGTGACGCGCTGAGCGCGGCCGACGTCCGTGGCTCAGTCAGTCGACGATCTGGTCGCCGAGTGCGCTACGTGCCTCGTCGATCTTGTCGACGAGACAGGCGAGCACAACCTGTCCCTCGCTGATGGAGATCTCCAGCAGGGCTTCGATGTTGACGTTCGCGTTGGCCAGCTGCCGAGCGAACCGCGCGCCCTCGCCCGGCTGGTCGGGGCAGCGGACGAGCACAGCTGGACGGGTGTCGAACGGGATTCCCGCAGCGTCCAGTGCGCTGCTGGCGGCGGGCTCGTCGCTCGCAGCGAAGACGATGGTGCCGCGTTCTCCGGTCGTCACGCCGCCGAGCTCGAGGTTCACCCCGTCTGCGGCCAGGGCCTCACACAACCGAGCCAGCTCGCCGGGTTGGTTGGGCAACTGGACGGTGAAGAGGTTCATGACAACCTCCTCCTTTCGCCTCACACGATACGCCTGCAACGCGGGCGGATCGACCTGGGCTGTGTCAAGGATTTGGATAGTTTCTCGGGTTATTGGTCATGCAGCGGTTGCTGCGTGTTGGTGGTCGGTGAGTGCTTCGTGTGGGGTGCGGTAGGCGTGGGTGGGGTGCAGCCTGCGGCGGTTGTAGAAGACCTCGATGTACTCGGCGACGGTGAACCGTGCTCGTGCTCGGGTGGGCCAGGTGTGCCGGTGGTGCATGCCGTTCTTCAGCGCGGCGAAGAAGGGCTCGGCGACGGCGTTGACGCTCAGCACACGCCGGTGCGGCCGAGGCTGTCGGCGCAGAAGGCGGCGAACGCCGTTAGAGGTGTATTGGGCGGATTCAACTGGTCGTCGCAACGCCTCGATCGTGGAGGTGTTGATGGGCAGGCCAGCGGGCTGGATGAAGGAGTTGACGGGCAGAGCGCCGATGAAGTCGCCGGGGAAGCCGTCGCTTCGCCGCGACGTGGAGCGGTTGTTCTGGCGTGAGGTCGCCAAGGGGCCTGACCAGTGAGGACGCCGCGGTCGCGGTTCCAGTTCTTCTGCGTCTCGCCGGTTTGCTCACCCGCACGAGCGTCGCGTACACGGACGCGATGCCGTCCCGACACGGCAGTGCACGACTGGGTGAGCGCCGGCCACACGAGCGCTGCCTGGAGTTCTGGCTGGGTCACCTCCTCGTGGGTGGTGTCGACTGCTTGTGCTCGGGCGAGGACGTCGAGTCCGAGGTAGCGGCGGCCTTCGGCCCACTCGTCGTGTTGCTCGGCGAGGACGGCGCCGACGAGCCGGATGATGCTGTCCCGGTTGGGGAAGATGCCGACCACGTCGGTGCGGCGGCGGATCTCGCGGTTGAGGCGCTCGTTGGGGTTGTTGGACCAGACCTGCCGCCAGACCTCCTTGGGGTAGGTGGTGAAGGCGAGGATGTCGGCGCGTGCCTGCTCGAGGTGGTCGGCGAGGGTGGGGAGCTTGTCGGCTAGGGCGTCTGTGACGCGGTCGAACTGGGCGTGCACGGCTTCGGCGTCGGGCTGGTCGTAGATCGAGTGCAGCAGTGCCTTGACCCAGCCCCACGACGACTTCGGTGTGGTGGCCATCAGGTTGGCCGCGTAATG
>WHTA01000118.1 GCA_009379825.1 Streptosporangiales bacterium | reverse complement strand
CCGCATCGAGTACAACGCGATCAGGCCACACGAGGCCATCGCCTTCAACCGGCCCAAGGAGGTGCACCTGGGCCTGGCCGACCCGAAGATCCCGACCTTTCAAGTCAAGGAAATCCTGCCAACTCCTTGACGCGGGACACTTGCTGGCCGCGGCGACGGCTGCGGCGCGGGTGCTGTTGCCGTGGTGGCGGTCAGTCCTCGGCCGGTGGTACGAGGACGCCTGGGTTGAGGATGCCGGCTGGGTCCACCGTGTGCTTGACCGCGGTGAGGATGTCCACGCCCAGTTGGCCGATCTCGTCGGTCAGCCACGGTAGGTGGTCGGTGCCGACGGCGTGGTGGTGGGTGATCGTGGCGCCGTGCTCGGCGATCACGTCGCCGGCGGCGCGCTTGGCCGCCCACCACTGCTCGACCGGGTCGTCGTCGAGGCGCTTGGCCAACACCGTGACGTACAGCGAGGCACCCGTCGGGTACGCGTGCGAGACGTGCGCCATGACGATCGGCGGGGTGCCCAGGTCGGTCAGCACCCGGCGGACCGTGCTGGTCACCGCCTCGTGCAGCTCGGGCAGCGCGGTCCAGCTGGTCGCGGTCTCCAGCGTCTCTGCCAGCACGCCGACGTCGAGGAGGGCGTCGCGCAGGTGCGGTGCGTCGTACCTGCTCTCGTGCCACGCCGCGCCCACCTTCGCGCCGAGCGGTACGCCGCCTGCGGCCTTGACGAGTGCGCTCGCGTGCCGCTGCCTGGACCGCTCGATCGCCTCCGACGTGCCCTCCCAGCCGGTGATCAGCAGGCAGCCGCCGGACTGCCGGCGCAGCCGCTGGTAGCCCCGCATGGCGGTGCCCGCACGCCCGGCGAGCTGGAAGGTCACCTCGGTCTCCTCCTCGTCGGACAGCCGCAGCACGTCCGGCGCGATGCCCGCCTGCCGCAGCGTGCGGCAGGCGGCCAGCCCGCTGGCGAGGTCGCGGAACGACCAGCCCAGGTAGCGGCGGACGCTCGGCACCGGGCGCACCCGCAACGTCACCTCGGTGAGCAGGCCGAGCGCGCCCTCGGAGCCGAGGAACAGCTCACGCAGGTCCGGGCCGGCCGCCGACCGCGGGCCGTGCCCGACGGTCAGCGTGCCGCGCGGGGTGGCGACCCGCATCGCGACGACGAGGTCGTCGATGCGCCCCATGCCGGTGGACAGCTGCCCGGCCGACCTGGTCACCACCCACCCGCCGACGGTCGACCGCTCCCACGACTGCGGGAAGTGGCCGAGGGTGTAGCCGCGTTCGGCGAGCAGCCGCTCGGCCTCTGGGCCGGTCAGGCCGGGCTGCATGGTGGCGGTCTGCGACGTCTCGTCCACCTCCACCAGCTCGGCCAGTCGGCCGAACTCGACGGTGACGTTCGGCCGCGTCGGCACCCCGACGCCGCCGACCACGCTCGTGCCACCGCCGTACGGCACGACGGCCAGCTCCTCGCGCTCGCACACCCGGAGCACCTCGAGCACCTCGCCGTGGCTCGCCGGCCGCACGACGGCGTCCGGCGCGGCGACCGCAGCGGCCTCCCTGCGGCGCAGCAGGTCCGCGTAGCTCATCCCGCCGGCGTGGGCGAACCGCTCCGCGGCGTCGGTGGTGACGTGCTCGGCGCCCACCACCGCGGCGAGGGCGCGCACCGTGCCGGCTTCGAGGCGGCTCGGCGGCACCTCGACCTCGCCGGCGGCCTCTGGGGCGTGCTCGGCCGTGCTCGCGGACACCTCCAGCCGGCGGCGCAGCAGCCGCAGCCGCGCTCGGCTCAGCCTGGGAGGCGCGTCGGCGTGCTCCCAGCGGACGTTCGCCCTGGGTATGCGCACCCCGGCAGGTTGGTCACCCTCGTCGCCTGCGTCGTCACGCGGTGCCTGCGGGGGTTCGTCGGGACCGAACTCGCTACTGCTCATGCGCTACAGTGTGACATGTGCCGACCATACGTCACAGCACCGACCGGGTCCTCGACGCGGCGCGGGAGTGCGTGCTCGCCGTCGGTGTGCGTCGCACCACGCTCACCGACATCGCCAGGCGCGCCGGCACCAGCCGGATGACCCTGTACCGCAGGTACCCGGACGTCTCGGCGCTTGTCGCCGACCTGATGACCAGGGAGTTCGGCCACGTGCTCGCCGTGGCCAGCAGGGCCGAGGAGCCGCTGGCGACGGCCCGGGCCCGTGCCGTCGCGCACACCGTCGCCGCGGTGCGTGCGCTGCACCGCAACCCGTTGTTCGCGAAGGTGCTCGACGTCGACCCCGAGCTGCTGCTGCCGTACCTGACCGACCGGGTCGGCAGCACCCAGCAGCAGGCGGTCGCGCAGTTCACCAGCTGGCTCGACGAGGGGTTCGCCGACGGGTCGATCCGCCGCGGTGACCGCACGGCCATGGCGTACTCGATGCTCCTCACGGTGCAGTCGTACACGCTGTCGCTGCGGGTGGCGCTGAGCGCGGACGTCGACGCGGAGGCGATGTACGGCGAGCTGGGACACGTGCTGGATGCGAGTCTGGCCCCCTCATGACGACACACACCTCGTCGCTGTCCGCCGCGCGGCGGGAGCGTGACCTGGAGCAGCTGGCCCACGGCCGGCCGCTCGACCTGCTCGTGGTCGGCGGCGGGATCACAGGTGTCGGCGTGGCGCTCGACGCCGCCAGCCGCGGGCTGTCCGTCGCGCTCGTCGAGGCGCACGACCTGGCATTCGGCACCAGCCGGTGGTCGAGCAAGCTGGTGCACGGCGGCCTGCGCTACCTGGCCAACGGCCACCTGGGCATCGCGCACGAGAGCGCCGTCGAGCGCGGCCACCTGATGGGCAAGGTCGCGCCACACCTGGTGCGCCCGCTGCCGCAGCTGCTGCCGGAGTACGGCACCAGGCTGAAGGACCACCTGAAGTACATCGGCGTCGGCGGCGTGGCGGACGCGCTGCGCGTCGCGGCCGGCACCAGCAGGGACACGCTGCCCAAGCCGCGGGTGCTCGGCCGGGTGGAGACCGGTCGGCTGGCGCCCGCGCTGCGGCGCGGCTTCGACGGCGGGCTGCTGATGTGGGACGGCCAGCTGGTCGACGACGCGCGGCTGGTGGTCACCGTCGCCCGCACCGCGGCGGCGTACGGGGCGCGGATCGTCACCCGCTGCCGTGCGTTGCAGCTGACCGGCGCTGGTGCCAGGCTGCGCGACGAGCGCACCGGCGCCGAGTTCGACGTGCCCGCGCGGGCGGTGGTCAACGCGACCGGCGTGTGGGCGGGGACACTGAGCACCGACGTCGCGCTGCGGCCGAGCCGCGGCACGCACCTGGTGGTGCGGTCAAGCGCGCTCGGCACGCTGGGCGCGGCAGTCAGCGTGCCGTTCCCCGGTCAGCCCGGCCGGTTCCTGATCACCGTGCCGTGGTCGGACGGCCTCACGCTGGTCGGGCTCACCGACGTGGAGGCGGGCACCGACATCCCGGACGTGCCGCGGCCCGCGGACAGCGAGGTCGGCGACCTGGTGGCCGCGGTGAACGAGGTGCTGCAGGTGCCGATCGGCACCGAGGACGTGGTGGGCACGTTCGCCGGCCTGCGTCCGCTGCTGACCGACGCGAGCGCAGTGGCCGCGAACACGTCGGACCTGTCCAGGAAACACGCGGTCGTCACGGGCACCGACGGCCTGGTCACCGTCACCGGCGGGAAGCTCACGACGTACCGCCGGATGGCCGAGGACGCGGTCGACGCCGCCGTACGCAGCGGCAAGCTGCGCGGCGGCAAGTGCCGCACCAGCTGGCTCCCGCTCGTCGGGGCGGCGGGAGCCAGCACCCTCGACGCCATCGACGCGCCGCGGCGGCTGGTGGAGCGCTACGGCACCGAGGCCACCCGCGTCGTCGCGGCCGCAGCCGGTGATCCGGCGCTGCTGCGGCCGCTAGCGGACGGGGTGCCGGTGATCGGCGCCGAGCTCGTCCATGCGATGCGGCACGAGGGCGCGCTCGACGTGGACGACCTGCTCGACCGCCGCACCAGGGTCGGCCTGGTGCCGGCCGACCGCGAGCGCGTGCTCGCCGCGGCCCGCGACCTGCTGGCGCTGCAACCGAGCAGAGCTCAGCTGGCCGGGCCGTAGAGCACGGCGATGTCCTGCGAACCGGTCCACCCGCTGTACGTGGGCGTCTGCGGCCAGCCGGCGGGCGAGTCCTGCCACTCCTCCTGCCGGCCGTACGGCAACAGGTCGATCAGCGCGAAGGTGTGACTGAGCTGCTCGGTGCCGCGGCCACCGGTGTGCCAGGTGCGGTAGACGGTGTCGTCGGCACGCAGGAAGACGTTGACGGCGAACCCGCCTCCAGGTGGCGCGCCGACGTCGGTGCCGAAGGGGCTGTTGGCCGTGGAGTACCAGGTCATCTGGTTCCCGACTCGCCGTTTGTAGGCGAGTGCCTCGTCGATCGGACCTTGGGTGACGATGACGAACCTGGCGTCGTAGTTGTCCAGGAACTCCAGCCGGGTGAACTGCGCCGTGAACCCGGTGCAGCCCCCGCATTGCCACTCCTCACCGGGGAACCACATGTGGTTGTAGACGATCAGCTGTGACCTGTCGCCGAAGACGTCGGCCAGCCGGTCCGTCCTCGCCTTCGAGGGTGTAGTCCGGCATCTCGACCATCGGCATCCGGCGGCGCTGCGCCGCGATCGCGTCGAGCTCTCGGGTCGCGGCCTTCTCGCGTACGCGGAGCGCGTCGAGCTCGCGCTGCCAGGTGTCGGCGTCGACGACGGGTGGTAGGGCGCTGGCGGTCATGCTTCCTCCGAGGTGCGTTCCCGACGGGTCGGAGGTACCGACTCCTCGCGGTCGGCGAACTCATCGGTGCGCCGGAAGATTCGCTTTACGCCGGCGAGCACGGCCACGGTGGCCCAGATCAGCGCGAGGACGAGCAGCAGGTTGCGGCCGTAGGGCAGCGGCAGCAGCGACGGGTTGTCCGGCTTGCGGCCGAGGCCGAGCACCAGCGAGGCTGCCGCGACGGTCACCGCGCCGCTCGCGAACAGCCCGGCCTGCACCGGAGCCCGCACCATGGCCGGCACGAAGCGTGCGACGACCAGCCCGACCACGACGGCCAGCGGCGCGATGATGCCGTCGTGCACGACGAGTGCGCCAGCCAACCACAAGAACACGTCGAACAGCTTGCGCGACGTGCGGGTGGTCAGCATCAGCCAGACCCCGTACCCGGCCAGCGCGGTGCCGGCGGCGTACGCGATCGCGAGCGCAACCCGGTTCGGTCGACCGGTGGTGGACGTCATGGCAGCACCTCGACCTCGGTCACCCACTTGGTCTGCAGCACCCCTGGCCGGTTCGGCGCGATCAGCCGGCAGGGGAAGCCGTGGTCGGCGGCGAGCGGCTCGCCGTTCACCCGCAGTGCGAGCAGGGTCAGCGGGTCGCGGGCGTGCGGCGGGTCGACGTACGACTCCCGGTAGCCGCCCTTGCGCTGCAGCGACGCCACGCGTACGCGCGCCCCAGGGGCCGCGCCCGCGCGGTCGAGCAGCTCGCGCAGTCTGATCCCGGTCCAGGTCGCGTCCGCGCTCCACCCCTCGACGCACGTGATCGGCAGTCGCGCGCTCACCTGTGGCAGGGCACGCAGCCCGGCGAGGGCGAGCGTCAGCTCCCGGTCGACGGCACCGGTCACCCGCAGCCGGTAGTCGGGCGCGTGCACCAGCTCGGTGACGCCCGCCGCGACCGCCGAGCGGTTCACCGGCAGGCCCTGCGGCCCGACGTCGCTGCGCCGGGTGGCCAGCAGCCCGAGCGGCCGCAGGGCGGGCACCGTCTGCCCCGCCGTCACGGCGACGAGCAGCCCGCTGGTGACGCCGGCCGCGGTGAGGAACTGGCGGCGGCTCAGCGACGCGTCCGCCGGGTCGCGCAGCGGCACCCGTAGCGCGTCGCGCGTGGTGCGCCACTTGTGCGCCACGTGCACTACCAGCGCGCCGGCGAGCAGCCACGCCACCGCGTAGTGCGCGGTGGTGAAGAAGAATCCGAACGGATACCAGCTCGCGATGTTCGCCAGGCCCGTGCTCACTTGGAACAGCGCGGCGACGACCAGCAGCAGCACGAAGCCACGCTCGGCCGCGTGCGCGAGCGAACGGAACGGCGGCCAGGTGAACAGCCGCGGGTAGACGGCCCAGAACTTCGCCAGCAGCAACGGCACCAGCGCGGTGCCCGTCACCACATGTACGCCCTGGGTGACCCGGTAGAACCACACCGGCCGGGCCGGCCACGGCAACCACGGCAGCGGATGCTGCATGAAGTGGCTCACCAGCCCGGTGAGGAAGCACAGGCCGAACGCCACACCGAGCGCGATGCCCAACCGTGCCGCGAGCCCGGTGTCCCTCGTACGGCTGGTGAACCGGCCGGACAGCCGCGCCAGCTCGTCGGTCACGCGCGGGACAACGTCGCCAACCATCGGTCCCCCTCCGTCCACGTCTCCGCGACGGCGAACCCCGCTCTGCCGGCGAGGTCGGGCAGCGCGTCGAGGCCGACCGTCGCCCAGTCGAACCACGCGCTGCGCCTCTCGCCGGTACGCAGCCGCGCTCGCAGCCGACGCAGGCCGCTGCCCGGTGGCGCGGTCTCGACCAGCACCCGTCCGGTGCGGGCGACCAGAGCGGCGATCCGTTCGAGCAGCGTGGTTGGTGAGCCGCCGATGCCGATGTTGCCGTCGGCGAGCAGCACCGTCTGCCACCTGCCGATGCCCGGCACCGGGTCGAAGACGTCGCGCAGCAGCACGGAGCCGCCGGCGCGTGCAGTCAACGTCACCGCCGCGGGGGTGACGTCGATGCCGAGCGCTACGTGCCCGCGGGCGGCCAGCTCAGTGACGAACCGGCCGGGACCGCAGCCGACGTCCAGCGTCGGCCCGAGGCAGCGGTCGAGCAGCTCCTCGTCACCCGGGCGCAGCGCCAGCCAGCTGTCCACCGCGAGCTCGGCCGAGCTGCCGTCGTCGTACTCAACCCAGGTCTCCTGCCTGCTGTGCAGGCAGTCGCCGTAGAGGTCGCCGATCATCCGACGAGTTCCTGTTCCGCGAGCGCCGCGTGCACGGACGCGAACCTGGTGCCGGGCGCCGCAGCCGCGACCGCCCGCGCGCTTGCCGCGTCGTCGACGTCGGTCAACTGCGGCAGCAGACGCACGCGCAGGCCCAGCTGGCGCAGCCGGGCCAGCTGTGCGTCGCAGGTGTACGCCCGCGACATGGGCACGCCGGCGAACGCCCGTGGGTGCGGCCGCCGCAGGCCCACCAGCCAGAAGCCGCCGTCGGTCGCCGGGCCGAGCACGGCATCGACGCCCGGCTGCAGCAGCCGGCGTGCCGCTTCGTGCAGCAGGTCGGGCCGCAGCTGCGGCGTGTCCATGCCGACGAGCAGTACGGGCAGGTCGTGCAGCTCGTACGCGTCGCGCACGGCCGCGGTCAGCCGGTCGTCGAGCCCGCCCCCGCATTGCTCGACGACCGAGTACGTGCGGCGCCACCCGTCGGGCTCGCCGTCGAACGCCAACACCCGGTGGCTGACCGGCGTCGCCGCCACCACGTCGAGGGTGTCGTCGAGCGCGGCAGCGGCCAGGGTGGTGGCCTGGTCCGGTGAGTACGGCGGCGTCAGCCGGGTCTTCACCCGCCCAGCCACCGGGCGCTTCGCGAGCACGAGCACCTGCACGGGCAGCGCTTCCGTCGCGGTCACCAGGCGAGCACCCGGCTCATGTCGTGCACCGTGCGCAGTGTTCCGCGGACTGTTCCGGTCACCTTCGACCGACCGGCACGCGGCAGGTACGAGACTGGCACCTCGTCGATCCGCCAGTCAGCCTGCGCGGCGCGCACCACGAGCTCGAGCGGATAGCCGAACCTGCGGTCCACGAGGCCGAGGTCGAGCAGCTTGCTGCGCCTGAACGCCCGCATCGGCCCGAGGTCGTGCAACCGCGCTCCCGCGTGCCGGGAGACGACGGCGCCGAGCGCGCGGTTGGCCAGCCGTGCGTGTAGCGGGAATGCACCCCGCGCAGCCCGGCGCCGGCCGAGCACCAGGTCGGCGTCGCCCGCGAGGACGGGCGCGGCCACCGCGCTGAGCTCGGTGGGGTCGAGCGAGGCGTCCGCGTCCATCACGCAGACCACGTCGTACGGGCACTCGACGACGCCGGCGTGGCAGGCCGCACCGTAGCCGCGCTGCGGCACGGTCACCACGTCCGCGCCGAGCTCGCGTGCGACGTCCGGCGAGCGGTCGGTCGAGCCGTTGTCCGCGACGATCGCCCGGTAGCCGGCCGGCATCCGCTGCAGCACCCATGGCAGGGCCGCTTCCTCGTTCAGGCACGGCAGCACCACACCGATGGGCGCCGCGTCCGTTGGTCCGTTCTCGGTCACGTCTCGAACGTAGGCGGCAACGTCGACCAAGATCCTTACGAGCTTGTGACGTCGTCGCTGTGCGGCTGCCCTGTGGGTGCTCGGCTCCTACGCTCGACACCATGCCCACCGTGCAGGAGGCCGTCGTCGTGCCGGCTGCGCCGGCCGCGACCCGGCGCAGAGCCGTGCTCGCCGTCGCCGGCTGGTGCGTGCTCGTCGCCGGCTGCTTCCTGGTCGGGCACTCACTCCGCGCGCGTGGGCTGATGCCCATCGACGAGCTGCCGCCGCTGCATGCCCGGTTGCGCGACGAGGCCTTCAGCTGGCAGCTGTTGCCTGCGGTCGCGGGTGCGGTCGCGGCGATCGTCGTGCTGCCGCGGTTCGCGTCGACCATGCGCTGGCGCCGACTGCTGCTGACGTGCTGGTTGGCGGCGACGGCGTGGGCCGTCCTGCTGGCTGTGTCGGACGGGCCGTTCTGGCTGCTCGAACCGCTCACCCACGACAGCGAGTACCTGGTGGTGGCGGAGGCGGTCGGCTCCGACCCGATCGGTTGGCTGCGTGGGTTCGCGGACGACGTCGCGTCGTACCCCACCCACGTCGCCGGGCACCCACCGTTGCCGGTGTTGGTGTTCTGGTTGCCGCACGCGCTCGGCCTGCCGACGTTGCCTGCGGCCGCGGCCATCTGCATCGGCCTGGGGTCGTCCGGGGTGGCTGCGGTGTTGGTGACGGCCAGGCTGCTGCTCGACGAGGACCGCGCGCGGGTGGCCGCGCCGTACCTGGTGCTCGCGCCGTCTGCGCTCACCGTCGCGACGAGCGCGGACGCCATGTTCCTCGGCGTCGCCGCGTGGGGCATCGCGCTGTTCGCCCTGGCGTCGGTGCGGCACTCGGTGGCCCTCGGCCTCGGCGCCGGCGTGCTGCTCGGCGCGCTCCCGTTCCTCAGCTACGGCCTGCTGACGCTCGGCGCGGTCGCCGTCGCGGTGCTGTTGTTGCGGCCCTCGCGACCGGCGGTCGTCGGTGCGGTGGCCGGTGCCGCGCTGGTGTTCGCGGCGTTCACCGGCGCCGGGTTCTGGTGGCCGGACGGTGCGCTCGCCACGCACGAGCGGTGGGCGTCAGGCCGCGGCTCGGACCGGCCGTACTGGTACGTGGTGGTGGCGAACTTCGCCGTCTTCGCGTTGATCACCGGGCCCGCCGCCGGTTACGCGCTCACGGTTGCGCGCGGGCGGCGGCTGTGGCTGTTGGTGGGCAGTGCGCTGCTGGCGCTCGCGGTGCTCGACGTCTCCGGTGTCACCCGGCTCGAGGTCGAACGGATCTGGTTGCCGTTCGTACCGTGGGTGCTGTTGGCGACCAGTGAGATACGGTCGGCTCCCCGCGTCTGGTTGATCGCGCAGGTCGCGGTCGCCGTGCTCGTCCAGGCGACCGTCGACCTGGTGTGGTGAAGGGGGTACGTATGGGTACGACAGCGGGACGCGTCCTCGTGGTCGACGACGACCCCACGGTCGCCGAGGTCGTCACCAGGTACCTGGAACGCAGCGGCCACGTCGTCGACCAGGCGCGCGACGGTGCGCAGGCGCTGCAGCTCGCCGAGAGCAAGCGGCCCGACCTCGTCGTGCTCGACCTGATGCTGCCAGGCATCGACGGTTACGAGGTCTGCCGGCAGCTGCGCCGCAGCCGCGAGGTGCCGATCATCATGCTCACCGCGCGCGGCGACGAGAGCGACAAGGTGATGGGCCTCGAGCTCGGCGCCGACGACTACGTCACGAAGCCGTTCAGCGCGCGCGAGCTGGTGCTGCGGGTGCAGTCGGTGCTCCGGCGGGCGAAGGCCGGCACGGCGCCGAAGCCGGCCGCGGTGCTGCGCGACGGCGGCCTCGTCGTCGACGTCGGCGCACACGAGGCCAGGCTCGGCGACGCGTTGCTCACCCTCACCAGCCGCGAGTTCGACCTGCTCGCGCACCTGCTCAGCCACCCGCGGCAGGCGTTCACCCGCGCCGAGCTGCTCGACCAGGTCTGGGGGTGGTCGTTCGGCGACCACTCCACGGTGACGGTGCACGTACGCCGGCTGCGGGAGAAGATCGAGGACGACCCGACGATGCCCACCAGGATCGTCACCGTATGGGGTGTGGGCTACCGGTACGAGCCCACCGATGCGACGCAAGGCGGCGAGAGCTGATGCCACTGAAGGATCTGCTGCTGGTGATCGCGTACGCGGTGCCGGCCACGGCAGTCGTCGCCGGTCTCGGCGCTGTGCTGCTGTACGTGCTGCGGCGGCGTTCGTTGCAGTTGCTGCAGGCGGTGGTGGCGGCCAGCAGTGTGCTGGCCACGCTCGCGGGCGTGGTGGTCGTGGCGCTGGCCATGCTGCTCAACACGCACGACCTCACCGTCGTCATGGTGGTGCTCGGCGTCGCCGCCCCAGCGGGTGTGGTGGCCGCCTGGCTGCTCGGGCGCAGGATCGCCAGCACGACGGGAGCGCTCGGCGACGCGGCGCAGATCGTCGGATCCGGCTACCAGCCGCCGCCTGACCTGCCCGCGGAGCTGGAACGGGTGTCGCGACAGCTCGCCAGCACCGACGAGAAGCTCACCAGGGCGCGGCAACGGGAGACCGCGCTCGAGGCGAGTCGGCGCAACCTGGTCGCCTGGATGTCGCACGACCTGCGTACCCCGTTGGCCGGCATCCGCGCGATGGCCGAGGCGCTCGAAGACGACGTGACCGACGGGCCGGAGACCGCCGCGCGCTACCACACGCAGATCAGGCAGGAGGCCGATCGCCTCGCCGCGATGGTCGACGACCTGTTCGAGCTGTCGCGCATCCACTCCGGGTCGCTGCGGCTCAGCCTGCACCAGGTCGGTCTCGCCGACCTGATCGCCGACGCGGTCGCCAGCGTCACCCCCGTGGCGGACGCCAAGGGCGTGCGGGTGGTCGGCGACGCCGTGCCTGGCATCCCCATCCGGGTCGACGCGGACGGCATGGGCCGGGTGTTGCGCAACCTGTTGGTCAACGCGATCAGGCATACGCCGTCGGACGGCACCATCGAGGTGACCGCCGACGTCGCGGACGGCGCCGCCAACGTCGCCGTGCACGACGCCTGCGGCGGCATCCCGGAACGGGACCTGCCGCACGTGTTCGACGTGGCGTTCCGCGGTGAGCAGGCCCGTACGCCGACCAAGGCCGGCGGCGGCCTCGGCCTGGCGATCGCCAGGGGCATCGTGGAGGCACACTCAGGGGAGATCGGCGTAGCAAACGCCGGCTCCGGGTGTCAGTTCGTCGTGCGCATCCCGCTGCCCTAGATGAGTGATTCCTTGAAGGGTGTGGTCGGCGCGGCTGCGGAGACGTGGGGCGGAGGGTGTTCAAGATCGATGTGTGACCAAAGAACTGAACACCCTCCTGACAGCACTGTATGTGGTGGTCGACGATCACGTG
>WHTA01000117.1 GCA_009379825.1 Streptosporangiales bacterium | reverse complement strand
CTGAGGCGGCGGGTGACGGTCTTGCCGTCGATCTTGGCGGTCCACTGCCAGTACGGGCCGTGGGGTGTCGGCGGGTCTGCGTGGCAGTGGCATCCGGGGCTGGCGCAGTGAGTGTAGCGGCGGGTGATCGATCCGGCGGCGCATCATGACCAGGTTTAATCGCAAGCTCAGAACCTTGAGGGCGGAGTGACCTGGTGAGCGGCCGCGGCTCGACTGGCGAAACCCGAGGTCAGCCATATCCGCCCGATTTTCCGCCAGTACTACGGGGACCCCGAGATGCGGAGCGGGTCGAGCGAGTGCGGATCACCGTTGATCGGGATCCGCCGTGGTGAGCCGTGGCTCGCCGTTGATGCAGTCGACCGGTGGGTGGTTGATAGGAGAGGTGAGCACCGGCGACTCCACGAAGCTGGAGATAACCAGGGACTGGTTCGCTTCCGGGCCGCCGGCCACCAGCACCACGATGTCGTCCGGGGTCGCACATGGCAGTACCGCGTCGCCGTCGCGGCGGTAGCTGGTGAGGGGCTGGTCGGCGTACGCCGCGCCCGGTCGGGTCGCGGCGAGGTACAGCTCCTCGCGGAGCCGCTGCTTGTCGTAGCCGTCTGCGGCGAAGATGGAGGCAGTGCCCGGTGACAGCACGACGATCGGGTTGCCGCCGCCTACCTGGACGTGTTTGCTGCCCCGCATCGCGAGCGCGTCGCCCAGCATGGCGATCTCGTTGTGCAGCGAGCCCGGTTTCGGGTCGGGCAGGCGGACATTGGCTAGCGAGATGACGCTGGTCATGGTCAACCCGGACGCGGTGTCCGGCCAGCCCAGGTCGGCGAGCAGGCTCGGCCACGGTGAGCCCTCCTCGTGCTCGCCGAGGCACAGCGAGAACTTTGCCGGCAGGCCCTGGGTGGACTTGTCGATGACATCGGGTACGCCGCCGCCGATGTTGATGAGGAGCAGCCGTACCGCCCGGCCGATGGTGGCGTTCGCGCGGGTGCCGGGACCCAGACAGCCCCGGCCGCAGTTCAGCCCGATGGCCTCGCGCACCGGCCCGTTGACCACCAGCAGCGGGGTGGCGGGACTGGTCGTCGCTTGCATGGCGCTGAGGTTCATCTCCGGCCGCCCGAGCAGCTCGGCGGCGGTGAGCAGCACCGGCAGGTACCTGGGTGCGCACCCGGCCAGCACTGCGTTCACGGCGATCCGCTCGACGGTCGCCGCACCGCCGCGGGGGCCGAGCTGCGCGACTTCCTCGTACCGGTCGCGGTCCGTGGCCGCCAGCATCCGCTCCACCCGCTCCGGTGTCGGAGCTACGACGGGCAGACCGTCGGTCCAGCCCTGCTCGTAGGCGTACTCGGAGAAATCCTGCTCGTCAGCCAGCGCGATCTCGGTCGGCGCGCAGCCCGTTGCCTGGGTCACCGGCGACCTGCCACCAGGGCGGCTACCAACCGGTCCGGCAGGTCGGTGGCGATGGCGTCCAGCTGGTCGCTGCCCAGCTGTTCCAGGGCGGCCGGCAGCACCACGGTGGTCAGTGCCGGGTCGAGCGACGACGCGAGCTCGACGAACTGCTCGGTGACCACGGCGACGTACGGTACGCCACGGCGGGCGAGCTGCCCGGCGTTCTGCGTGGTGGCCACCGCGCAGGAGCCGCAGTTCGCCAAGCCAAGCACTACCGCGTCGCTATCTGCGGCGATCTCGTCCAGCAACGGCGCGGGAGCCTGGCTGCCCAGCGGGACGTCGCGGGTAGACACCTCGGCCGGGTCGTGCTCGGCGCGCAGCCGGTCGGCGACCGCGGCGCGCAGGTGGTCCCAGCTCGGCCATCCGTTGCCGAGCAGAGTGACCCGCCTGCCGGCGATGGAGGGCAACGCCTCCTCGTCGGTCGATGAAGTGTCCGAGGGTGCGACCGGGCTCAGCACGGTGAGGGTGGCGGTCAGCGTCATGAAGCGATCCCTTCGCTCGTCGGTGCGCCGCGGAACTGGTCGTCGAACCAGGCGGTCGTGTGGCGGTCGGCGGTGAAGTCGGGGTGATCGAGGATCCAGAGGAGGGCGTTGATGTTCGTCGGCACACCGGCGACATGGAACTCACGCAGCGCGCGCTGCATCCGGGCGATCGCGTGCTCCCTGGTCGGTGCGTCGCAGAGCACCTTGGCGATCATCGAGTCGTAGAACGGTGGAATCTCCGCGCCGGGCCGCAGGTGGCTGTCGACACGCACGCCCGCCCCGGCCGGCGGCCGGAACGCGGTGACAACGCCCGGCACCGGCAGAAAACCCCGCGTGGTGTCCTCGGCGAGCACCCGGCACTCGAGCACGTGGCCGCGAGCTGCGAGGGCGGCGCCCACAGCGTACTCGCACCGCCCGGTGGCGGCCATCCGCAGCTGCTGCCCAACCAGGTCGGTGCCGGTGCGCAGCTCGGTGACGCCGTGCTCCACCTGCAGCCTGGTGTTCATCTCCAGGAAGTAGAACTCGCCGGCGTCCAGGTCCCAGAGGAACTCGACGGTGCCCGCACCGACGTAGTCGACGCCGGCCGCCAGCCGGACGGCCGCGTCGGCCATCGCGGCGCGCTCGGCGTCCCCCAGCACGCCGGACGGGCTCTCCTCTACCAGCTTCTGGTGCCTGCGTTGCACGCTGCAGTCACGCTCGCCGAGCGCGACCGCCTGCCCACCGCCGAGACCGAACACCTGGATCTCCACGTGCCGGCCCTGCGCGACCAACCGTTCCGCGTAGAGCGTGCCGTCGCCGAACGCGGTCGCCGCTTCGGCGCGGGCCAGGTCAATGGCCCCGGCCGCGTCGCAGCTCGGGTCGACCAGGCGCATGCCCCGCCCGCCGCCGCCGGCGGCCGCCTTGACCATCACCGTCGCGCCCATCGCGCGTACCAGCCGCTCGGCCGCCATGGTGTCGTCGGGGAGCAGCTGTCCAGGGACGACCGGCACACCGAGCGACTCAGCCCGGCGCCGCGCGCTCACCTTGTCGCCCATGAGCGCGATCGACTCCGCGGACGGACCGACGAAGCGGTAGCCGGCGTCGACGCAGGCGCGGGCGAAGTCGGCGCTCTCGGCGAGGAAGCCGTACCCGGGATGGATCGCGTCGGCGGTCAGTGCCTGCGCTGCGGTGAGCACGGCGGGGACGTCGAGGTAGCTCTGCGCGGCCGGTCCCGCGCCGATGCAGAAGCTGCCGTCGCTCAGCGCGACGGCGAGACTCTCGCGGTCGGCGTCGGAGCACGCAACCAGTGGCACCATGCCGAGGTCGCGGCAGGCGCGAACGATCCGGACGGCTATCTCACCGCGGTTGGCCACGAGGACGCGCATCGGCTCACAACCTGATCCGCAACCTGGTCGGCCGCAGCCGCTCCAGCACGGCCGCCACCAGCGCGGTCTCCGGCCGCCTCGGCCGGGTGCGGCAGGCACGCCGCTGCTGGTAGAACGTGGACACGGCCTGCGTGCTATACATCACCGCGAGCAGCAGGTCCTCGGCGCTGTCGAACGGTCCGTGCTCCCTCTCGAAGCGCGGCAGCATCGGTTCGGTAAGCGGCTCGTACGGGTCCACCTGTGGCTCGTCGCCGAGCACTCGGTCGAGCACGTCCTCGTCGAGCTTGCCGGGCGGCGTGCCGTACACGCCAGCGAAGTAGTTCTTCACCTCGGTGGGCACGCTCGCGTAACGCTGCCCACCCACGACGTTGAGGGTGGCCTGCACCCCGATCATCTGCGAGCACGGCGTCACCATCACCGGGTAGCCGAACTCCTCGCGCACCCGCGCCACCTCGGTCAGGATCTCCGGCAGCCGGTGCTCGATGCCGAGGTCGCGCAGCTGGACGACCAGGTTCGACATCATGCCGCCGGGTATCTGGTGGCTCTCGAACGCGTCGAGCTCGTCCGCGGTGAGCGGTGTGGATGTCGGCACCGGTTGGCCCTGCAAGTAGGCGGCCAAGGCGAAGTAGTCGTCGACCCGGTCCACAGCCGCCCGGTGCAGCCGCGCGGTGCGGCCGCTCGCCACCGCGGCGGCGAGGGTGTCGGTGACCGCCGGAATGGCCCGGTCGTACGCCACCGCCCGCGGCACCGAGGCGAACACGTCGACACCGGCACGCATCGCGACCCGGTAGCACGCCAAGCCGCGACCGGTGAGGTCGTGGACGTTCATCTCCAGGCTGGTCGCCGAGCCGGACAGCGTGGCCCTGGCCGTCGCGATCAGCTCCTCCGCGGCGGTCGGACTCAGTAGGCCGGAGGCGTCCAGCAGGCTGACTCCCGCCGCCTGCATGCCGGCCGCGCGCCCGATGACCTCCGCGAAGTACTCGGGCGTGTGCACAGGACTCACCGAGTAGCAGATCGGCACGGTGACGCGCAGGCCCAGCTGGTGCGCGACCCGCACGTGCTGCTCGATCATCCGCATGTCGTTGAGCGCGTCGTAGACGAGGAACCACTGGATGCCGTGTTTGGCCAGCGTGGTCATGAACAGCTCGAGCACGTCGTCGGAGTACTGCTTCCAGCCGAACAAGGTGCGGCCGCGGATCTGCGCCACCGGCGGCGTGCCCGGCAGCAGGGCGGTGACGGCGTCGAGCCGCTGCCACGGGTCCTCGCGCAGGTGCTGCACCGCTGCCTCGAAGGTGGCGCCGCTGATGACCACCGACTTCTCGTATCCGGCGGCGTCGACCAGGGCCGCCCCGTCGACCATCGTCTCGGTGCTCATCCTGCTGCCCCACAGCGACTGCGGGCCGTCGCGGAACCCCTCGTCGGTGAAGGCGACGTCAGTCATCGGCCACCGCCGCGCCCCCGGCATCCGGCCGCACCCGCATCAACACGGCGCCGAACTCCATCAGCTGCCCGTTCTCCGCGGGAATCGCAGTGACCATACCGGCGACCGGCGACGTCACGGTGTTCATCAGCTTCATCACCTCGATGATGCCGACGGTCTGCCCCGCCTCCACCCGGTCACCGACCGAGACGAACGGCGGCTCGCCCGGGCCGGGTGCCCGGTAGAAGACACCGGCCATCGACGTGGTCACCGCCTCGTCGCCGTCGGCGCCGTCGAGCGCGGCCGGCTGCTGCGCTGCGGCCGCTTCGGCCGGTTCGGCCGGCGGCGGGGAGCTGGGTGCGGGCGGCGCGGCAGCCGGCGAGCGTTCCAGGTCGATCTCGTACGGCCCGACCTTCAGGCTGATCGAGGTCAGCGTGGGATCGGCCTCCACCAGCTGCAGGATCTCCAGCGCGTCGCGGTGGCCGAACGACGACTCGTGCTGCACGGTGGGCTCCTTGTCGAGTTGGTGTGATGTGCTCATCGGTGGGCGAGCCAGCGCTCCGCGTCCATCGCCGCCTGGCATCCCGACGCCGCGGACGTGACCGCCTGCCGGTACGTGTCGTCGACAAGGTCGCCGCACGCGAACACACCGTCGAGGGTGGTGGTGGTCGCGCCAGTGACCACCACGTGGCCGCGGTCGGTGAGCTCGACCTGCCCGCGCACCAGTTCGCTCCTCGGGTCCTGGCCGATCGCGACGAACAGGCCGGCCACGTCCACTCGGTTATGCTCGCCGGTGTGAGTGTCGCGGACGGCGATACCCGTCACCTCCGGCCCACCGAGAATGTCGGTCACCACGACGTTCGTACGCAGCGTCACGTCGGTAGCAGCCAGCCGCCGCTGCAGTACCGCGCTGGCGCGCAGCACGCCACGGCGGTGCACGAGGGTGACCGAGGGCGCCAGCCGCGACAGCGTGATCGCCTCTTCCACGGCCGCGTCGCCGCCGCCGACAACCGCGACCGGCCGGCCCCGGAAGGCGAAGCCGTCACAGGTGGCACAGGTCGACAGCCCGTGGCCGACCGCCCACGTCTCAGCGGCCAGGCCGAGCATCCGCGGCCGCGCGCCCATCGCCAGGACGACGGCATCCGCCGTGTACGTCTCCGCGGTGGTGTGCACCGCCTTGCGCGAGCCCACGAGGTCGAGGCGCACGACGTCCTGGGTGACCAGCTCGGTGCCCACCGCCTCGGCCTGCTTGCGCAGCCGGCCGATCAGCTCGGGCCCGACGAGAGGGTCGGGGAAGCCGGGAAAGTTCTCCACCTCACCTGTGGTCATCAGTGCGCCGCCGAGCTCCGCGCCCTCGAACAGCAGCGGCCGCAGGCCGGCGCGGGCGGCGTAGACGCCTGCGGTGTAACCGGCCGGTCCGGAGCCGACGATCACGACGTCACGGTGGCGGGCGACGGTCACGGGCACTCCAACGGGGGACGGTGGCAACTCGAGTGTCGGCCGTTTGGTGTCATTCGTGCAATGAGCAGAAGGCTTGCGATCGCATAGGCTGCGCCTATGGAGTTTCGCCAACTCGAGTTCTTCCTGGCCGTCGCGCAGGGCGGTTCGGTCACCAACGCCGCGCGCAATCTGCACGTCGCGCAGCCGTCGCTGTCCCAGTCGCTGCGGCGACTGGAGCGCGAGGTCGGCGCGACGCTGTTCGAGCGCGTCGGCCGTGGCATGCGGATCACTGCTGCCGGTGAGGCGCTGCTCGGCCCGGCGAAGCGGATCGTGCGGGAACGGGAGGACGCCAGGGCCGCGGTGGCGGCGGTCGCCGGCCTGGCCGGCGGCCGCATCAAGCTCGCCAGTCTGCCGTCGCTGACCGTCGACCCGCTCCCGGTCATGATCGGTCAGTTCCGCGCCGAGTACCCGCTCGTACGGGTGACGATCGCCGAGTCGCAGCGGGTCGAGGAGATCGTCGAGCAGGTGGAGCAGGGTGCCTGCGACCTCGGCGTCGCGAGTACGCCGGTGCACTCCGGTGACGTCGTCGTGCACGAGGTGGGCGTGCAGCGGCTGGTGTTGCTGGTGCCCAGTGGGTATCCGGCCTCGCACGGCAAGGTCAGCCTCGAGGAGATGGCCACCATGCCGTTCGTCTGCGGTCCGGTCGGCGGCTCGTCGCGTACCGCGCTCGAGGACGCCATGGTGTCCGCCGGCCTGGACCTGGCCATCGTGGTCGAGGCCGAGTCGACCGAGGCCATCGTCCCGCTAGTGGTCGCCAGGAACGGCGTCACGCTCATCCCGGAGGGGCTCGCGGCCACCGCGCCGCGTGCGGGGGTGGAGGTGCGCGCCACGGAGCCGGAGATCACCAGGACGACGGCGTTCCTGCATCGTCCCGGCATGTCGTCGCCGCCGGCCAGGGCATTCGTGGCGATGGCCGCCCAGCTGCACCCATAGGCGTTGCCTATCGGACTCCACGGGATTGTCTTCTTGCCCACTGCTTGCCCGGGGAGTTGACTCGCTCCTGCGTGACTGCCGTCACCACCGCCGCGGTCGCGACCTCGACCAGTCAAGGGAGCGTGGCCGATGGGGACGATCGTCATCACCGGGGGAGCGGCGGGGATCGGGCGGGCGACTGCCCTACTGGCCGCGCAGCGCGGCTACGACACCGCGATCATGGACCTGCCGGCGGCGGAGCCCGCCGCCAAGGAGGTCGTGACCGAGGTCGAAGGGTACGGTCGGCGCGCGGTCGCACTCGCTGCCGACGTCACCGTCGAACGCGATGTGGTCGGCAGCTTCGCGCAGGTCGTCGAACGGCTCGGTCCGATTACCGGGCTGGTGAACGGCGCGGGCCTGCTCTACTCCGCCAAGTGCACCGAGATCGATGCCGCCGAGGTGCGGGCCACCATGGCGGTGAACGTAACCGGGCTGATGCTGTGCTCGCGGGAGGCGGCCCGGCTGATGATGCACTCGCGCGGCGGGCACGGTGGCTGCATCGTGAACATCTCCTCGATGGCCGCGACCATCGGCGGCCGGCACCGCGGCGCCGTGTACGCGGCGTCCAAGGCAGCGGTCGACGCGTACACGACCGGGATGGCCAAGGAGGTCGCGGCCGAGGGCATCAGGGTGAACGCCGTGCGCCCCGGCCTGGTTGCCACCGGCCTCACCGCTGCCCTTCTGGAGGATCCGGCACGCCGGCAGGCGATCGAGGAGTCGATCCCGCTGGGCCGGGTCGGTGCGCCGGCCGACGTCGCCGAAGCCGCGCTCTGGCTGCTGGCCGAGAAGAACAACTGGATAAGCGGCGCCCATCTGGACGTGAGCGGAGGCGGTTTCTTCGTCTCCGGATCGTTCTGAGCCGTTGCGCCGCAACTCTGCAGAGACAGGACTGGAACCACCATGACCCGTCACAAGCCTCGCCTGGTCGCGCTGTCGAGCTACATCGGCACCACCATCGAGTGGTACGACTTCTTCCTCTACGGCACCGCCGCCGCGGTCGTCTTCAACAAGCTGTTCTTCCCGAAGTTCGACCCGGCGATCGGCACCATGATCGCGTTCGCGTCACTGGGCATCGCCTATCTCGCCCGACCGTTGGGCGGCATCGTCATCGCGCACTTCGGTGACCGGATAGGCCGCAAGCGGATGCTCGTGGCCACGCTGATGATCATGGGCATCGCCACCGTGCTCGTCGGCCTGCTGCCCAGCTACCAGACCATCGGTATCTGGGCACCGATCCTGCTGCTGGCGTTGCGCGCTCTGCAGGGTGTCGGCATCGGCGGTGAGTATGGTGGCGCGGTGTTGCTGGTCGTCGAGTACGCACCTCGTGCCAGGCGAGGAATCTACGGCAGCATCACCCAGCTCGGCGCCGCGTCCGGCCTGCTGCTGTCCGCCGGGGCGTTCTCCGTGTTCTCCTCGGTGCTCGGCGACGCCGCGTTCCTGGCCTGGGGCTGGCGGATTCCGTTCCTGCTCAGCGTGGTGTTGCTCGCCGTCGGGCTGTTCATCCGGCTGACCATCTCCGAGTCGCCTGCATTCGAGCGGATGAAGGCCGCAGGTCGGCAGGCGCGGATGCCCCTGGCCAGCCTCGTCAGGCATCAGGGAAAGGCCACGGTCTTCACCATTGGTCAACGGCTGGCCGAGGCGTGCGTGTTCAACATCTACGTGGTGTACGTGCTCGCGTACATCACCGGCAACCTGGGGCTTCCGCGCAGTGTGGGTGTGACCGGCACGCTGATCGCGGCGGGCGCCATGCATGTCAGCTTCCTGGCATTCGGCGCGCTCTCCGACGTGATCGGGCGCCGCAGGGTCTACCTGTTCGGGGCCGCGTTCTCTGCGGTGTTCGCCGTCCCCGCCTTCCTGATGTTCAACACCGGCGCCACGGTGCTGATCTGGCTCGCCATCGGAATCGCGCTGGTGTTCGGACACAGCGCCATGTACGGGCCGCTGGCCGCCTGGTGGACCGAGCAGTTCCGCACCAACGTTCGGTACAGCGGGGTCTCCGCCGCCTATCAGGTCGGTGGTGTGCTCGGCGGTGGTTTCGCACCACTGATCGCGTCCAGCCTGATTATCGCCGCCGACGGGGCCTGGTGGCCGGTGCCGATGTACGTGATCGCGATGTGCGCCATCAGCATCGTCACGGGCCGGTTGGCCGAAGAGACCTATCGTCAAGATCTGGAGGAACGCATCACTGGTGAGAAAGCGGACGCCGTCGCGCACACGACAACCGACCGCGCCGCATCGTGACTTGCAAGGGTCGTCTGCCGAGCGGCACCAAGCAAGGTCGCTGCCCGGTACCCGTGAGAACGTGGCGGCGACGAAGCTACGACGTCCGGCAGGCACCTTCGGCTCGTTCTTACGGGCGCGCCTCGCCGCCGGTGTGTCCAGCAGAACAAGTCGCTCTGAGGTCAGGAATGACGTCGCGGCCGAGCAGTTCGATCGCGGTGTGGACATCAGGTCCGAGTGGCGGGCCGAACGAGATGTGTTCGGCCCCGAGAGCGACGAGGCCACGACAGCGTTCGAGCACCTGGTCGGGAGACCCAGCGACGCCCAGGGTGAGCATTTGGTCGTCGATGAGCTCTACGGCCTTCTCCATCTCACCGACCTGCGCGTACCTCGCCGCTGGCTCGAATTGCTGCGGGGTCAGTCCCGCGGCTGCGAGCTGCACTTCGGAGATCGAAGGGCCGTAGTAGGCGAGCTTCTCAGCCAGTGCCCGGCGGGCAGGTCGCTCGGCTCCCACCGAGACCCAGATGCATGCGGGCAGGTCGAAGGCGGCGGGATCCCGACCGGCTTCTCGACAACCCGCGCGCACGTCGTCGCGGGCAGCGGCATACTGCTCCGGCGGATAGAGCAGGGGCAGCGCCCCATCAGCGACGGCACCGCTGAGCCTACGCATCTGCGGGCCCATCGCGCCCACGTAGACCAGCACCGGCGCAGAGACGTCGAATCGAAGGAACGCCGAGTCGCTCCACCAAGCGGGGAGATCCTGGTGGTCGACGTCGGTGTGGCCGAGCAGCTTACGCAACGCGGCGACCGACTGCCTGGTGGTGCCCATAGGGCGGCGTCGTTCGATCCCCGCCCATCCGAGGAACTCGGGTGCACCTGCGCCGATCCCGAGCAGGAAGCGGCCACCGGAGACCTCCTGTGCGGTGGCGGCCAGCATCGCTAGCTCGGTGGGATGCACGGTGTACGGGTTCATGATCCCGATACCGAGCTGGATCCGGCTCGTCCGGGCCGACAGCGCGCCGATCAGCACCGGCGCGGATCGCAGGAGAAGGTCGTTGGAGACCCACAGCTGGTCGAACCCAGTCCGTTCCGCCGCCATGGCCAGGTCGATGAGTGCCGCACCGGTGAGATCGTTGTTCACCCGGATCGACGTCTTCACTCGGGCGCCTCCGAGCTGTCGGGTCGTTGCTCGACGACGGCGTCCACCTCGACCTCGAGCAGGAACCCCGCACCGACCAGCGCGTGCACCATGTACGTGATGTTGGCCGGAGCGACGTCACCGAGCAGTGCGGCGTGCGCTTCCGAGGCGGCGCGCCAGTCGGCTTCCGGCGTGAGCAGCATGCGTGTCCGCACGATCGATTCGCGCGAACCGCCGAGCTCTTCCACACACTCGATCGCCCGACTCAGGCAGGCGCGGGCTTGGCCGGCGGTGTCACCGAGGTGCAGCACTCTCCCGTCGGGTCCGTTGGCGGTAGTCCCGCTGACCGCGATGATCTGGCCGAGTCGCACTGCGCGGTTGTAGCCGGCCAGAACCTCCAGCTCTGTACCCTCGCGTACTCGCATCATGGCAGGCTGCCCCAGGCAAGCCGGCCACCGACGAACGTCGCCAACACGCTCGTGTCCCGGATGTCGTCGTCGGGGCAGGAGAAGATGTCGTTGTCGAGCACCACCAGGTCGCCGTACTTCCCGCGCTCGAGTGAGCCCTTGTCGGCCTCTTCGTGCATCACGTAGGCACTGCCCCAGGTGTACATGCGTACTGGCTCCTCGACGGTCGCCCGCTGCTCGGGTCCCAGGATCCCTTCGTCACGGGTCTGGCGGGTGACGCAGCTACAGATGGCCAACAGCATGGCGAACGGCATGCCGTCGACACCGCCGCCGAGCACGACCCCGTTGGCGAGGTAATCACGGTGCGGGCTCGCCTTGGCGGTCCTGTCTTTCCCCACTCGGCGATGAAGTTGGTGGCGAGGTTCTACAGCAGGGTCTGCTGGACAGCTACCGGTACGCCGAGGCGACGGCAGTGGTCGAAAGTTCGCTGGTCGGGGAAGAAGCCGTGGATGAGGGAGAACCGGCGCTGCGCGAGCGGGTAGGTTCGGTCGCTGACGGCGCGGTAGGCGAGGCGGCGCAGGCGGCTGCCGGGCGGCTCGTCGCGGCCGGTATGACGTCGCCGGGATGGGTGGACGAGCTCGGCGAGCCGGTGACAGTGGCCGACTGCTGGCGTCTCGCCGACGATCAGGGGCTCGCGTCCGTGCTGGCGTGCTCGTTCCATCGCGCGGGTCGCTCCCACGCGTTCGTGGTGAGCGTGGACCATGTCGAGTGCGGTGCCGCCAGCGATGTCCACCTGCTCGACGCGGATCAGCTG
>WHTA01000116.1 GCA_009379825.1 Streptosporangiales bacterium | reverse complement strand
GGGCTGGGATCTCGGTGTCGACCTTGTCCGTGGAGACCTCGAGCAGGGGCTCGTCCGCCTGGACCTGGTCGCCTTCCTGCTTCAGCCAGCGGGTGACCGTACCCTCGGTCACGCTCTCGCCGAGCTGCGGCATTGTGACGGAGACCGACATTCGCCGTCCTTCCTCTGGTTGCACCAAGCTGCTACTAGCCGTGTACGTGTAACGGTTTACCGGCGAGAGCGAGGTGCGCCTCGCCGAGGGCTTCTGACTGCGTCGGGTGGGGGTGGACGAGGGACGCGACGTCCGCCGGTACGGCTTCCCAGTTGTAGATGAGCTGGGCCTCCGCGGACAGCTCGCCGACCCGCTCGCCGACCATATGCACGCCGACGACGGGGCCGTCCTTGCGCTGCACCACCTTGACCGCCCCCGCGGTCTTCAGGATCTGGCTGCGGCCGTTGCCGCCGAGGTCGTAGGTCACGGTGGCGACCTCGTCCGCGCCGTACGACTCCGTCGCCTGCTGCTCGGTGAGCCCGACCGAGGCGACCTCGGGGTTGGAGTAGGTGATTCGCGGCACGCCCGCGTAGTCGATGGGTGCCGGGCTGAGCCCGGCCAGCCGCTCCGCGACCAGGATGCCCTCGGCGAAGCCGACGTGTGCGAGCTGCAGCGTGGGGAGCAGGTCGCCGACCGCCGAGATGGTCGGCACGGCGGTGCGGCAGTACTCGTCGACCGTCACGAACCCGCGGTCGACCTGCACGCCGGCTTCCTCGTAGCCGAGATCGGCGGAGACCGGGCCGCGGCCGACGGCGACAAGCAGCACCTCGGCGTCGAGCGTCTTGCCGTCCGCGAACGACACCGTCACGCCGTTCTCGTTCACCTTCACGCCGTCGAAGCCGGCGCCGAGGTGGGAGCCGATCTTCCGGCGGCGGAACGCGCGCTCGAGCAGCTTCTGGCTGGTCGCGTCCTCGGGCGGCAGCAGGTGCGGCAGCATCTCGACGATGGTGACGTCGGCGCCGAACGACCGCCAGACGCTCGCGAACTCCACGCCGATCACGCCGCCGCCGAGGACGATGGCGGACTTCGGCACCCAGTTCATCCGGAGCGCGTGGTCGCTGGAGATGACCCGCTCGCCGTCGATGGTGAGGCCGGGGAGGCTCTTCGGGGTGGAGCCGGTGGCGAGCAGGATGTGCTTGCCATTGAGGGTCTGGTCGCCGACCTGGACGGTGGTCGGTCCGGTCAGCCGGCCGCTTTCCTCGACGGTGGTGATGCCGTGGCTGCCGATCAGGCCGGACAGGCCCTTGTGCAGCCGCGAGACGACCCCGTCCTTGTAGCTGTTGACCTGGTCGATGTCGATGCCGTCGAACGACGAGCGCACGCCGAACTGCGCGCTGTCCCTCGTCTGGTCCGCGACCTCGCCGGCGTGCAGCAGCGCCTTCGTCGGGATGCAACCGCGGTGCAGGCAGGTGCCGCCGACCTTGTCCTTTTCCACCATGGCCACGGACATGCCGAGCTCCGCGGCCCGGATCGCGGCTGCGTAGCCACCACTGCCACCGCCGAGGATGACGAGGTCGTACGAGTTCGTGCCCGCGTACGCCACCTGCCGCTAACCCCTTCCGGTCGACCCTGTCGCGACCTGCCGATGCCATCTTGTCACCTGATCGGCCACCTCGCAGAGACGGGGAGTCCGGTACGCCCTAGGGTCGTAGACCGGAACGGAAGCGAGGAGGTGCACCGATGGCCGAGGCGACGGGACGTGCCGGTGTGGTCACGGTGTCGAACCGGGCCAGCGCGGGTGTGTACGCCGACACCACCGGCCCGATCATCGCGGACGCCCTCGCCGGTTGGGGGTTCACGGTCGGTGACCCGGTCGTCGTGCCGGACGGCGAGCCGGTGGTCGGTGCGCTCCGGCAGGCGGTGGACGACGGCTGTGTGGTGGTCGTCACCACCGGCGGCACGGGGATCTCGCCGACCGACCGCACCCCGGAGATGACCCGCAGGGTCCTCGACTTCGAGGTACCCGGTATCGCCGAGGCGGTCCGGGCGTACGGCCGGGAGAAGGTGCCGACGGCGGTGCTGTCGCGCGGTGTCGCGGGCGTCGCCGGCCGCACCCTGATCGTCAACCTGCCCGGCTCCACCGGCGGGGTGAAGGACGGGCTCGCCGTGCTCGAGCCGTTGGTGGCGCATGCGGTCAGTCAGCTGCACGGCGGCGACCACGCCCGAGCGTAGCTGTTCACCTCGATGACGCATGTCCGACGACCGCACGCGGATAGGGTCCGCTTTCGTGGCTAGCGCAGACGGCGCCGCTGCGGAGCACCCGGCCCTGCTCCGCCTGCTCGGCACGATGACGGGCGACTGGCGCAGCGCGCACACCGATGTGCTGAGCTACCTGTCGGCGCAGGCCAGGGCCGGCCAGGACGGGCTGCCGGCCGTCGTCGCCGAGCTGGACCTGCTGTTGCCGGTGGCGTCCGAGTTCGACTGCGTCCAGCTCGTCATCGAGTCCGGCGCGCACTTCTCGCCGTACGGGGAGTTCACCACGGCGGCCGCGTTCCTGCGCGACCTGCGAGGCCGGCTGGCGGCGGTGGCCGACGCGCCGCCGGCGACGGCACCGCCTGCGGCAGCACAGCCGGCGCCGCCGCAGCTGACCTATCCGCTGGTGCGTCGCGTGCTGCGCCCGCTGTGGTCGCGCTGGCGCGACGCGTCCGACGACGTGTACCTGATCGACTACCTCGGCGCGGTCGTGTGCGACCTGGTCGACCTGGTGGGCGTCGCGCCCGGTGCGGTCGTCGCGGAGATCGACCAGCTGCTGGCCGCCCGGTTGTCCGCCGGCGAGCACGCGGCGTTCCTCGCCGAGCTCGGCGTGCACGACGTGGTCGCGGCCGACGCCGAGCGCTTCTGGCGCGAGCTGCGCGGGCACGTCGCCGGCCTCGCCGAGCGCTACCCGCGGCCGGACCTGGACCCCGCGGGCGTCACGGCGACGACGGTCGCTGCGCTCGACGGCGGTGTGTTCGCCCGGGCGATGACCGGCCTGGTGCGCAGGTACGGGCTGCCCGAGCTGCGCGGCGGCGACCTCGCACACTTCCGCGCGACCGTCGCGACGCTGCTCGACCAGGTGCTGCCGCAGTGGGTCGAACGGTACGTCGACGACCTCTGCTACACCGCGCAGACGGTGACCGACGACATCGACTGGACCCGGGCGCGATGGATGCGCTCCGCCGTCGAGCTGCTGGTCACCGAGTACGGGCAGACCGACGCGGCGGGTTTCGTCGACGTCGACCAGCTGGCCCTGGTCGACGGGTTGCTGGCCGCGCCGACCGGTCGCTTCCAGCCGCCGCCCGGAGCCGTCGCCCCGCGGCTGCCCGCGTCGCACTGGTGGTGGCAGGCGGAGCCGGCCGGCCCCGGCATCGGCCGCCTCGGGCTGCCCGCCTACCTGCGCTGGTACCGCGGGCTGGCCGCGTGGCAGGCGCGCCCGACGCCTGCGGACGACGCGGGTGCGACCGCGGCGGCGCTCGCCAAGGAACTCTCCACCCGGATGATCAGGGCCGGCCTGAACGGACTCGGGCCGGTGTTCCGGCCACAGAGCGCGACGGTGACGGTGCAGGCGCTCGACAGGTCCGGCCTGGCCGTCGGGGTGGCCGGCCCGGTGCTCGCGCGCGTGCGCGGGGAGAGGTTGGTCGTCCCCGACACCCAGCTGTCCGTGCCGGACGGCGGCGAGCGGGTGATCACCTCGGCGACCGTCCGCGGCGCCGTGGGGGAGGCACCGGCCAGCTGGTCGGCGGAGCTGGTCCGGGTGCGGCAGGCCGACAAGGAGACCACCGCCTGGGGCTGGGCGGCGCTGGTGCTCGACGGTGCGCTCGGCACGCACGAGGACACCGAGCTGGCGGCGGCGCTGCACGACTGGGAGGACGAGCTCGAGGCGCCGATCAGCGACTGGGTGTCCGCCGACCGGCCGACGCTCGTCGGCAGGTACGGCCAGGCCAGGGAGACCGTCGCGCACGACCTGCCGCGGCCGTACCCGCTGCTGACCGGCATCTCGAAGCACCTCTGGGACGGCGACCCGCTGCCCGGTCTCGCGGGCATCGCCAGGGCCTACGCGGGCGAGCTGTTCAAGCAGGTGCCGTCCCGGCCGTGGGAGACCGACTGGGTCGCGGCGCTGCAGTTCCTCGGCGCGGACGGCTGGGACGAGTTCCTTGGCCGGCTGGTGCGGTGGCCGCGCGAGCTGACCGGCGACGAGTGGTACCTGCTCTGCGCTGCGCGGTCCGGGATGCAGCTGCTCGCGGAGGAGCTGGCGGAGGCTCCGCTGGCCGGCCTGCTGCGGCCCGGCCGGATCCGCACCCTGGACGACGCGATGCGGACGTTCGGGCACACCTTCGGGCCGATCCCGCTGACCGACGTGCCGACCCGGCTGCACCGCAGGCACAAGTGGTGGCGGTACCCGGCGGGCACGCCGGACGTGACCGCCAGCTGCACGCTGCAGCAGCTGGTGCTGGCCATCAGGACCGAGCTGGACCTGGCGCAGAAGGCACGCACGACCGGCGCGTCCGACGACGCCCTGCAGCGTGTGCTGCACGGCTGCGAGCGCGTGCTCGACGGCAGCCTCACCGGGTTCAGGGGCAGCGACGCGGCGACCGTCTGCCGGCTCGTCACCGACGGTTGGCGCGCCGACGCGGACCTGACCGCGATGGCCCTCGGCTACTTCCTGCCGATCAAGCACCACGACACGCTCTGGACGCTGCCGCCCGACCCTTCCTGACGCGGTTACTCCGCGGCAAGGCTAGGTAGCGTTTCCGATCTTCGTTACGATTAGTAGTGCGATGACTACTTCCTATCCGCATGTGCGTCGGTTGCTCGGCTCGTTGGGCTCCGACTGGCGCACTGTGCGGCCGGACCCGCTCGACTACCTGGCGGACCGGCTCCCGGACGAGGAGGCCGCCGCGGTGACCGCCGAGCTCGGCGAGCTGTGCGCCCGGGCGGACAGCGAGTACGACTACGTCAGCGTCCTCGTCGACTGCGGCGCCCGGTTCAGCCCGTACAGCGAGTTCGGTACCGCCGAGCGGTTCGTCCGGCAGCTGCGCGACCGGCTCAGCGGCCGCGCGGACGGCCAGGACACCGACCAGGAGCCGGTGCGGCCGGCGGCCGGCGGCAACGGCGCACACCGGGTGCGGCTGCCGGAGTGCCCGCGGCTGCGGCAGCTGCTCGTGCTCTGCTACGCGAAGGGCTGCACGACGTTCGGCCAGGTGCTCGCCGACATCGACTGCCGGCTCGGCCGGCTGGTGGACCTCGGCGACGTCGACCCGGGTGCGATCGCCGCCGAGCTGGCCGAGCTGCTGGAGGTCGGCAGGTCCGAGTCCGACTTTGCCAGCGTGACGACGGGTGCCGGGGCGATGCTCACCCCGGACGCGCAGTGCCCCACGACCGGTGACTTCCTGCAGGCGCTGCGGCAGCGGCTGGCGGCGCCGGGCGCCGGGGGACCCGAGCTGGCGACCAGCCCTGGACCGGTGATCGACGGCACCCTGGGTGGGCTGAAACGCGGCGACCTGCACGCCGCCATGACCGGGCTCGCGCGGATGTACGGCGTACCCGAGCTCGGCACCACGAACTTCCCCGCGTTCCACGCCAGGGTCGGTGAGCTGCTCGACCAGGTGCTGCCGCAGTGGATCGCCGGCTTCGTCGACGACGCGACCCAGGCGGCGGAGACGGTCGCGGACGACGCGAGCTGGATGCGTGCGCGGTGGATGCGGTCGGCCATCGAGCTGCTGCTCACCGCGTACGCGGACCGGGCCGCCGCGGAGTTCGTCGACCGCATCCAGGTCGCGCAGATCGACGAGCTGCTGTGCGCGCCCACCTGCCGGTTCGGCGTGCCCGCAGGCAAGAGCGCGCCGCGGTTCGCGAACTCGCACTGGTGGTGGCGGCCCGCCCTGGTCGGCGGGAACGCAGCGAACTGCGCCGGGTTGCCGATGCACCCGCGGTGGTACCCGGGGCCAGGCGTGTGGCGGGTCAAGGTGCCGGCAGGCGACGCGTCGCGCGGTGAGGCGCCGGCCGCCGCCGAGCTGTCCACATCGATGATCGACGCGTCGCTGGCCGCGTTCGGCGACCGGATGCGCGCGCGCAACGCGACGGTGATGGTGCAGGTGCTCGACGAGGAGGGCTCGGTCGTCTGGGCGGACGCCTCGATGACCGCGCAGGTACGCAACGGCGCGCTGGTCGTCACCGACCCCGACCTCGCCGACGCGCCGGCCGGCGAACACGTGCTCACCACCGTCACCGTCCGCGGCACGTTCGGCCGGGCCGGCCACCGGGCCGAGTGGTCGATCGAGCTGATGCGCGAGTCCGGTGAGGATGGCCGGGAACATACGACCGGCGGGTCCGCGGTGTTCGCCCTGACGGCCGCGTACGACCCGGCCGGCGTCGACCTGCCCACGGTGAGTGCGGCGGACGCCGCCGAGCTGGCCGCCGCGCTCCGCACCTGGGAGGAGCGCCTCGGGGCCGGCATGGCCAGCTGGCGGTCGAGTTCCCGGCCGACGCTGGTCAGCAGGTACGGGTGGGGCTGCGACGCGTTGGGCGGGGGGCCGGCACCGGCACGGCCGCTGCTGCACGGCATCTCCGCGCACCTGTGGGCCGGCGAGCTGCGGCTCGGCCTGGTCGGCATCTGCCGTGCCTTCGGGGCCGGCCTCGTCGGCGACGTCGACCTGCGGACATGGCGGGAGGACTGGGTCGCGGCACTGTCGCAGGCCGGTCCGGACACCGTCGGCCAGCTGCTCGGCGAGCTGGTGGACGAGACCAGGCGGCTGGACTACCCGCGCTGGCACCTGCTCTGCGCGATCAGGTCGGGCATCCAGTTCGTCGGTGACGAGCTGGACGACGAACGCCTCGCCGGGCTCTTCCCGGTCGCCGCGGTCGGGAACTTCGACGACGCCATGCGCTCGTTCGGCCGCCGGTTCGGGCCGGTGCCGCGGGAGCACGTGCCCGGTGGTGTGCGGGGGACGCTGTGGGAGCGGCACCCGTGGTGGCGTTACCCGGTCGACAGGGAGAACGCCAACCCGCTGGTCGAGCTGGACGCGCTCGCCGAGTCGCTGTGGGCCGAGCTGGACCGCCCGGAACGCGACCGGAAGACGAAGGCGTCGACGAAGAGCCTGGCGACGGTGCTGAAGGTCGTGCGTGCGGTGTGCGAGGGCGAGGTCGCCGGGTTCAGCGACCGCGTCGCGACCGAGGTGAGCGAGCAGGTCGCCCAGAAGTGGGATCTCGGTGCGGCGCTCACCGACGACGTGCTGCGGTACTTCCAGCCGATCGCCCGTGGCCGCGAGTGGCCGCTGCCGATGCCGCGCGGCCTGCGCTGATTCCGCGGCCGCCGTAGAGTTGGTGCGTCCGTGGCGGTGGGAACCACTGCCGCCGTCGATCGTTCTCTCTTCGACGGGGACTGAGAGGAGCCCAGGCGGTGGTGCGATGGTTTGGCCGCAAGAAGTCCGGCGGTGGGCGGCTGCGCGAAGCAGACAAGACTGACATCGCGCACCTGGAGAACTTCGCCCGCACGCACCGCGGCGTCGAGGGGTTCGTCGAGCCGCGTACCGCGGTCACGGACACCACCCTGGTACTCGTCGCCGTGGACGGCGAGTGGACCAGGCGCCGCGTCCCCGGCCCGAAGTACGCGCACGACTTCGCGAACCGGCTCGGCGTACCGAGCTACGACGCCGCGGTCGTCGGCTACCCCGAGCGGATGCGGCAGTGGAACGCCAAGCGCGCGAGGGAACAACGCCTGGCCGAGCGCCGCCGGCACGAGGACAGCTGACGCCCCCGGGCCGCTACGGGGCGAGGTCCTCGGCGAGCTGCACCATGGTGCGCACGGTGACGCCGGTGCCGCCCTTGGCGAGGTAGCCGGAAACCTTGTCGCTGAACGCCGGCCCGGCGATGTCCAGATGCGCCCACGCCTGCTCTACCTCGACGAACGACTGCAGGAACTTGCCGCCGATCAGCATGCCGGCAGCCCGCTCCTTGGCCGAGTTCACCAGGTCGGCGACGTCGGAGCTGAGCGCCTCCCTGAGCTCGTCCGGCAGTGGCATCGGCCATGCGGACTCACCGGACGTGGTTGCGGCGTCGACCACCTGCTGTCTCGCCTCGTCGCTGTTGGCCATCACGCCGAAGTAGTGGTTACCCAACGCGACCACCTGGGCGCCGGTCAGCGTCGCGACGTCGACGAGCAGATCCGGGTCGTCCTCCTGCGCGCGGCCGAGCGCGTCGGCGAGCACCAGCCTGCCCTCGGCGTCGGTGTTGGTCACCTCGACCGTGGTGCCGCCGTACATGGTGAGTACGTCGGACGGGCGCTGTGCCGTGCCGCTGGGCATGTTCTCGGCGCAGGCGAGATAGGCGACGACGTTGACCAACGGCTTGATCTTCGCGATCGCCAGGACCGCACCGAGAACCGCGGCCGCGCCTGCCATGTCGGACTTCATGGTGACCATCGAGTTCGGCGGCTTCAGGGACAGGCCGCCGCTGTCGAACGTGATGCCCTTGCCGCACAGCGCCAGCGTCCGCTTCGCCCGCGGGTGTGAGTACGCGAGGCGCACCAGCCGCGGCGGGTTCACCGAGCCCATACCCACGCCGAGCAGCCCGCCGTAGCCGCCCTTGGCGAGTGCCTTCTCGTCGAGCACCTGGACCTTGACGCCGTTCTCCTTGGCCGTTCTCACGGCCTGTTCGGCGAGCTCGGCGGGTGACAGGTCGACGGGTGCGGTGTTCACCAGGTCGCGGGCCAACCGCACCCCGGCGGCGATGTGCTGCGCCCGGCCGAACGCCGACTTCACCGAGCGGTCGGCTGCGCGCGCACAGCTCACGGTGATCTGCTCGACCGGCGGCTTGGCCGTCGACGAGGCGCCGTGGTGCCTGGTAAACGCGTACGCACCGAGCTCGGCGCCCAGCGTGACGGCCGCGACCTGTTCCGGTGACGAGGCCGGCAGTGCGAGGACTGCACTCTCCTTGCCCGCCAGGCTGCGTACCGCGGCGGCGGACGCCGTCCGCAGCGTCTCCAGGTCCGGTCCCTCGTCGTCGGTCGGTACCTTGCCGAGGCCGACGGCGAGCACGGCGGCCGCCTTGCTCCCCGCCGGTGCGGGCACCCAGGTGACGGCGCCGACGGACGTGCCCGCGTTGACCGCGGACAAGCTTTCGCGCAACTTGGCATCGGCCTTTCTGCCAGCCTGCACGAGGCGTTCCGCGCCGGTGGCGAGCACGGGGGAGTCGCCGTCACCGGCGTGTATGCCGACGACCACGGCGGTCGCCGAGAGCGAGGCGGGCGCAGACTTGCTGAGTTTCACCGAGGTCACGGGGCACCTTTCTCGAGACGCACGAGCAGCCCCGATGTTACGCCCGGCAAGCTATGCTCCGGTGCACGCGGGGTGTGATCTTGCTCTGCGATGGACGGTGCTGGACCAGTTGATAACGGTGATATCACGACTACTTCCTTTAGCACTTTCGTTACGGCATGGTCATGTGACCGTCCATGGGCGCCGCCGGCTGGGGACGATCCCGGGGCCGGTACGGGCAGATTCTGGCCCCGGCGTTTCTCCTGACAACGCAGTCGGAAAGGGGCAGTGAATGGAGAGACGGATGCTTGCGCGAGGCGGTGCCCTCGTACTCGCGCTAGCGTTGCTCGCGGCTTGTGGCAACGGTGGCTCCGAGACGGAGAAGCCGAAGAACGAATTCACCGGTCGTGGGCCGATTACCTTCGCCACCGGCAAGGACACTTCGGGTAACCGGCAGAAGCAGATCGACCAGTGGAACAAGGAACACCCGAAGGAAAAGGTGCGCATCATCGAGCTGCCTGAGTCCGCGGACCAGCAGCGGCAGCAGATGGTGAAGAACGCCCAGACCAAGTCCGATGCGTACACGGTGCTGAACCTCGACGTCGTCTGGACCGCGGAGTTCGCCGCGAACCGCTGGGTGGACCCACTGCCCGAGAACAAGGTCGACACCAAGGGCTTCCTGCAGCCGACCATCGACAGCGCGACCTACTTCAACCAGTTGTACGGCGTGCCGCTGAACTCCGACGGTGGCCTCCTCTACTACCGCAAGGACCTGCTCGACAAGGCGGGTGTCAGTGAGCCGCCGGAGACGTGGGCGGACATGGAGGCGGCTTGCGAGAAGGTGCAGAAGCTGCCGCAAGGCAAGGACGTCGGCTGTTACGCGGGCCAGTTCGAGAAGTACGAGGGCCTGACCGTCAACTTCTCCGAGGCGGTGCACTCCGCCGGTGGTGAGATCGTGGACGACAAGGGGAAGGTCAACGTGGACACCCCGGAGGCGAAGAAGGGTCTCGACTTCTTGGTCAACGGTGTCAAGCAGGGCACGTTCCCCAAGGCCTCCGTGACGTACATGGAGGAAGAGTCACGGCGAGCCTTCCAGAGCGGCAAGCTGGTCTTCATGCGGAACTGGCCGTACGTGTACGGGTTGGCCAGCACCGAGGGCTCGTCGAAGGTGAAGAACAAGTTCGACATCGCGCCGTTGCCTGGCCAGGACGGTCCCGGCGTCTCGTCGCTCGGCGGGCACAACGTCGCGGTCAGCTCCTTCGCCAAGAACAAGGCGACTGCACTCGACTTCATCGAGTACATCACCGCCGAGGAGACCCAGCGGGAGGATCTGCTGGCGACGTCGCAGGCGCCGACGCGAGCCAGCCTCTACGAGGATGAGGAACTGACCAAGAAGTACGCGTACCTGCCGACGTTGAAGGAGTCCATCGAGACTGCCAAGCCGCGCCCGCAAGCGGTCAAGTACGGCGACGTCAGTACCGCCATGCAAGAAGCCGCCTACGGGGCGATGAACGGCGAGAAGACTTCGGACGAAGCGCTCTCCGAGCTGGAGACCGAACTCGAAGAACTCGTCAAGAAGTAGTCGTCCCGAGAAACCTTGTCAGCCGGGTGGCGCGCACGACCTGAGCGCGCCGCCCGGCCCAGGGTGTCAAGGAGAGGTTGCCATGGCAGTCGGTGCAGCCGCGGGCAAGCGGCTACGAAGACAACACAACGAGGGGTCAGGCAAGCTCGCTGCCGTCCTCGTCTCGCCGACGATGGCCGTGCTCGGTCTCGTCGTGATGTACCCGATCATCGCCGCGTTCTACACCTCGCTCTTCCAGTCCGGGGAACGGGTGAACGCGCAGGGCTTCGTCGTGCAAGGCGATGACTTCGTCGGGTTGGAGAACTACAGCGCCATGTTCGCCGGCGAGGCGGCGGACAGGTTCTTCAACTCACTCTTCAACACCACGTTCTTCACCGTGACGACGGTGCTGCTCGAAACGGTCATCGGGGTGGCGATGGCGTTGGTGATGCACCGCGCGTTCAAGGCCCGTGGCCTGGTGCGGGCGAGCATCCTCGTGCCGTGGGCGATCCCCACCGCCGTCTCCGCGCTGCTGTGGAAGTGGATCTTCCAGCCGGACGGGGTGGCGAACGCACTGCTGCAGCAGCAGGTGCTGTGGACCACGGAGGGCTGGCAGGCGAAGGTCGCGGTGATCGTCGCCGACGTGTGGAAGACCGCACCGTTCGTCGGCCTGCTCGTGCTTGCCGGGTTGCAGACCATCCCGAACGAGGTGTACGAGGCGGCGAAGGTCGACGGCGCGAAGAGCTGGACCCAGCTCTTCCGGATCACGCTACCGCTGGCGAAGCCGGCGCTCCTGGTAGCCGTGCTCTTCCGGTTGCTCGACGCGCTTCGGATGTTCGACCTGCCGTACGTACTGATCGGCCCACGTAAGGAGTCGGTCGAAGTGCTCGCGATGCTCGCACAGGACGAGGCGATCGAGACGAGATACGGGCCTGCGGCCGCGTACTCGATCGTGCTGTTCATCTACGTCGCGGTCATCGCGTTCCTGTTCGTGAAGCTGCTCGGTGCGGACGTACTCGGTGCGACGAGGTCACAGCGGAAGAAGGGGCCGAAGCGCCGCAAGCAGCCGAGGACGATCACGAACGGGGAGGCGGCTGCCTAATGTGTTTGTCAAGCGGCGTTGGCCGTGTTGCTCGGGTAGCCGGTTCGGTAGGGCTTGCGGGTGCGCAGCAGGGCGTTGATGCGGCGTCTGGCCAGGGTGATGAGGGCTTGGTGGTGTCGTTTGCCTTCGGC
>WHTA01000115.1 GCA_009379825.1 Streptosporangiales bacterium | reverse complement strand
TCACCGCCATAGACCAACGGAAACAGAAACGGCCACCAGCTACCGCCCCGGAACACGTGACCCCAAGGGCCCCGACCATGGCAAACAGCGCCGCCTCATCGACCAGTGAAATCCTCAACCCGCGGCCGGCGCCCGGACCAGGCAACACCAAATCATCATCACCCAACACCACCGGATGCGCACCAAAAACCTCAACCACGCCAGCATCACGCAACACTCTCGCCGCCAAGGCCTCGTGACCCAACCGCCCCCATCCATCAAAAGGAACGCCGATGAGTTCATGGTCATCAGCCATGACCGGCGCGGCAACGGGGGTAGTTCCAGGCGCTGTCACCCCCTGAACCCTCGATCCCGCTAACGGACCACAACGGCATCGGTATGCAGCTCGTCGACGCAACCAGTGGCGGGATCGGGGGGAGGAGTGGTGGCTACAGCGTTCAATGCCTAGGCTCACCGAGTATGGAGACCTCACAGACCGTCGAGACACTGGCCTTCATCCTTGTCGCTGTGATCGTCCTGGTGAGCATCGGAGGGGTCAACAGCAGGATCAAGAGTACCGACCGCAGAATCGCCCGAGTTGAGCACAAAATCGATCTGATCCTTGATCACCTGGATCTCAGTGAGGTCGACCCGGAGTTGAAACAGGTCGCCGCCCTTGCTCGGGCCGGGAAGAAGATCAACGCGATCAAGGTGTATCGCGAGATCAAGGATGCTGACCTGAAAGAGGCCAAGGAAGCCGTCGAGCGCATGGTCTAACCCTGATCTGCACGCCGATGCTACCGGCACGTTCCTCGGCCGATCAGCCACCGCGCGTGGCACCGATGCTCGCTCGGCGGCACGAGGGGTTCGAGAGGACGGGCAGCTACGAGACCGCCTTCGCACGGTCCAAGATCAGCTCCGGACCGCGATCGACCTCGTGCCGCGCAACAGGATCCAGGTCGTCAGTGTGTGCGCCGGGCAAGGCCACGATGTCGTGGGCGTAGTCGTAGATTCGAAGCGGCGCCGCGATATTCGCGCACGCCTGATCGAAATTGACCGCCGGAACGTCGACGAGGCCCGGCGACGAATCACAGCCGCGAACCTGACAGGCATCGAGGTTGTCCATGGTGATGCAGGAACCACCGATGCCAACATCGATACGACCATCGCCACGTTGCCGCAGCTGTGCCAGGAGGGCGCAGAGGTCATCCGGCAGACCCCTTCGCCGTAGCCCGACACCAGCTCGTAACGCACCCGCGAGACCTTCAGGTCGGCCAACGCATCTTCACCTTTGCCGATGAACAGACACTCATCGCCCTCGACCGGATCAAGTAATCTCGTCCTCGTTGACGAATTGAGGTCGATGCTGTGATCGCACGGATTTGGCGAGGATGGGCATCGTCCGCCATGGCGGACGACTACCAGAACCACTATGAAACCGATGTCGCTGAGCATCTTCGGCGGGTCACTGGGTTCCGCGGTGCACGGCTGTTACGCGAAGACGGCGACGAGGTGATGTTCATGTCCGTCACCTTCTTCGACAGTCTCGAGGACGTACGGCGTTTCGCCGGCGATCGCTACGAGCGTGCTGTCGTGGAGGAGGCGGCGCAGCGTGCCTTGAGCCGGTGGGACGACCACGTCAGTCATCTCGACGTCGCCGTCGAGATCCAAGCATGATCCGAGACATGCTGGGACGCCGAGGCTCTCGCCACGATGGCTGCTGCCCCGGCGCCCCAGGTTCCCGGTAGCGGTGGCGTGTGTTGCCGCCTCGCCGTTCCCCTAGCGTGTGCGAGACGGCGTGCTGCTACCGGTGCTGGTGCGTGGCCTCGGGTGTTAGCGGAGACTGCGTACCAGGACCGAGATCCCCTGGCCGATGCCGAGCCAGAAGAGCGCGGCGAGGCCGTAGTTGAGCAGGATGCGAAGTCTGGGCCACTCGGGGGTGAACAGGTCGTGGAAGAACCACGCAAGCGTGTAGGCGAGGTCGGAGACCACCATCACGAGCGGGTTGGCCTCGTTGGCGTCCAGCAGCGCGAACACGATCTGCAACGCGAGGATGGCCGCGAAGACGCTGGTGAGAATCGTCGCGATCGCCATCGTGAGGCGGACCGTCCGCGCGCGTGAAGCTCGGTCGCGATCGTCGTTCCGCCGGCGTGGTGGCTCGTCGCGGTCGTAGTAGTCGTCACGCATCTGTCGCCTCCGCCGTGATTCCTGCGGCTGCACGTACGTGAGCTCTTCGGTGTTGCCGTACCTCGGATCGGACATCGGGCCATTGTTGGGTGGCCATCACGTGGGTACCTCCTTTCGCAGACGCACCGTGGCGACACCATGACTGCTCATGGGAGCGTCTTCGAGGGCTTTCGTACGGCGGGTGCGGACCACCCGCGGTCGGTGTACTGCGGAAACGCTAACCGCCAGGATCGCACCGGCCGCAACCCGGCACGCCTGCCAGTACGCCCACAGTCCCGGATTTCCCCGGAGGTTGCGCTCAGCGACCGCGAGCCGGCTGACAACTGGTGCGAGCGCTATCAATCCGGGCACTTCACCTGCCCGATCCGAGGGGTGGGGTTACGAAGAGTCTCACCCGTCAATGCCGCTAGGTTCGGACGATGTCCGACCGCACGATGCCCTCGTTGAACACCGACGAGCACACGAACCTGGCAAGCTGGCTCGACGGGTGTGACGACCAAGCCCGCTCGGACTCTCGGGTGGTCTTCATGTGCGGGCCGGCCGGATCCGGCAAGTCGACCGTCGCCGCGCGCCTCGAGGGACAGGGCTACGTACGCCTCTCCATCGACGCGGGAGCCTGGGTGCGGGGCTACCGGGAGCAGCCGTTGTCTGACGACGTCGCCGCGCGATCGAGAGCCACCTCCGCCACCGGTTGCTCGCCCTGGTGTCGGACGGGATCGACGTGGTTCTCGACTACTCCTTCGGCACCCGTCGGATGCGCGACGAGTACCGCAGACTCCTGCAGCCGTACGGCGTCACGCCGACCGTCGTCTACCTGGCGACGCCGCGCGAGGTGGTGCTTCGCCGGGTCCGGGAACGTGCGGGCGACGGTGCGGACGCCGTCCGGCTGCCGGAGGAGGTCGCCGCCGGCTACTTCGACAGCTTCGAGCCGCCGACGTCCGATGAGGGCCCGCTGGAGGTGCTCGCCTCGTCGTAGCGCTCTGCGATCGTTCTGGCCAACGAAAAGTGGTACGAGCGCGAGCATTCTGGGCAACCGGGGCCGCCGATCCCGGCCCGCGGGCTACGAAGCGTCGCAGCCCGGCCGCTGGGATTTGCGGCACGTCGTGACGACGTGCAGGCTGCCCGGAGCCACTTGACCTGGGTCCCTGGGGGAGATGCCCCGCTCTGCCCGGCCCAGCTGCTTGACCGGTCACGGTGCCCGCTACCGTGCCCGTCCAGGCACTGCGAGGGACCGGCCTCAACGAAGGGGGGACCGTGGCACTGACACGTAACGAGTTCGTGGTCATACCGACCGGGACCGACTGGCAGATCAAGCGCAACGGCGAGGACTTCCTGGCAGTCCAGAGCAAGGAAGTCGCGGTCGACGAAGCCGTCTTCCAGGCCGCCAGGAGCGAGCCGAGCCACGTCGTCGTCAAGCGCCTCGACGGCAGCACCGAGGACGAGGCCACCTTCGGCGACGTCCCCGGAGCGCCGAGCGCCAACGGCCGGCACCAGTCGTGGTCGGCCTGACGGACGACTGACCGGCCGTCAGGCCGTCACCCGCCGCATGGTTCTGGTGCCGACCAACAGGCCGATCGCCGCGACCACGAGTACCGCTACGGCGCCCTGCAGCACCACGGTGTTCGCGACCTCGCCGGCGAACAGCACACGTTCGGCGTCCACCAGGTAGGTCAATGGGTTCACCTTCGCCGCCGCGAGCATCCAGCCGGGCGCGCGGTCGAGCGGCAGCATCATCCCGGACAGGATCAGCAACGGGAACACCACCGTCTGCTGCACCATCCAGAACATCCACTCCTGGTTCCGCACGGCCAGCGCCAGCGAGTACGACAGTGCGCCGAGCCCGACGCCGAGCACCGCGAGCAGCACCAGCCCGAGCAACGCACCGACCAGGTGCAGCTCGAACCCGAACGGGATCACCGCGAGGACGATCAGCACCGCCTGCACGACGAGCGGCACCATCTCCTTCAGCGCGCGGCCGATCAACAGCGACGACCGGCTCAACGGAGTGACCGTGAGCCGCTCGTGCGAGCCGGTCTGCATCTCGTACAGCAGGTTCGACCCGGTCATGGACGTCGCGAACAGGGCGACCATGACGAGGATGCCGGGCACGAACCACTGCCACAGTGACGCGCCCGGCAGTTCGGAGGTCCGGGCCAGCAGCGGGCCGAACAGCGCCAGGAAGATCAGCGGCTGCACCATGCTGAACAGGATCGAGAACGGGTCGCGCCACGCCGGCCGCAGCTCGCGCATGAGCACGATCCCGGTGTCGGTGACGAGCTTCATGGACGGGTTACGCATCGGCGTCCTCCTCGCGCAGGCTCCGCCCGGTGAGGGCGAGGAACACGTCGTCGAGCGTGGGGTGGTCCAGCTCGACGCTGACCGGTGGCACGCCCGCCTCGTCGAGCGCGCGCACCAGTGCGGGCAGCAACACCTCACCGCGGTCTACGCGTAACCGCACCGTGCTACCCGCCACGGTCACCGCACCGGGTGCCGCCAACCGCTCCGCGACGTCCGCGACCTGCTTGGCCGCGACCTCGTCGGCCGCGCCCACGGTGATGCGGTCGTCGGCGAGCTTCGCCTTCAGCTCGGCCGAGCTGCCGTCCGCGATGAGGCTGCCGTGGTCGATCACGATGACCCGTTCGGCCTTGGCGTCGGCCTCCTCGAGGTAGTGCGTGGTGAGCAGGATCGTCGTGCCGGCCTCCGCCCTGAGTCGTTCGATGTGCTCCCACAGGTTCGCCCGGTTGTGCGGGTCCAGCCCGGTCGACGGCTCGGCGAAGAACATCAGTGGCGGCCGGTGCATCAGCCCCATGGCGACGTCCAGCCTGCGGCGCTGCCCGCCGGAGAGCGTCTGCACCGTCCGTTTCGCGAGCGGGGCGAGGTCGAGCGAGTCCAGCAGCCGGTCGGCGCGTGCCCCGGCGTCGGCGCTCGCCATCCCGTAGCAGCGGCCCTGGGTGACCAGCTCGTCGCGCACCCGCTGGCTGTGACCCGCGCCGTTGCCCTGTCCGACGTACCCGATCCGGTGCCGCACCCGGTCGGGCTCCTTCGCGACGTCGTGGCCGGCGACCAACGCCTGGCCAGCCGTCGGCGCGAGCAGGGTGGTCAACATCCGCAACGTGGTGGTCTTGCCTGCGCCATTGGGGCCGAGGAACGCGACGAGCTCGCCCTCCTCGACGGTCAGGTCGATGCCGCGTACGGCCTCGACGGTCTGTTTCTTCACCCGGAAGTGCCTGGTCAGCCCTTCGGCGTGGATCACTGGCGACTCCATACTCAAACTTGTACTCAAATTTGGGCAAGCGACTTTAACTCGTTCCAGTGCGGATATTCAAGTTTGAGTACCCGCAACGCGCGGATGGGGACGCCTGGTCCGGCGAAGGACAACCCGTTGCGCCGGCCGTGATGCAGTCGAACTCGACAGCACTGCGAGTCTGCAAGATCCAGATGCGTGCGGCGAAACTGGCAATGTCCGGCCTCGGACAGGCCATGCTCAACGCCAAGTCGGAGCTCGAGGATGCCGAACGGCAACTCGCGTCGTTCACTGGACCGTATCGTCAACTCCCGCCCAGTGTTCAGTGTGAACGCCAGCTGGACGGCCGCAGCAGCTCTGGCTCCGACTCCTGCCGCAGCACTGGCTGAACCCCGACTACGACATCGGCCACGAGCTGAAGGAGCTCCGCCCTGCAGCTCGGCAGTGCCGCCGCAGCGTCTGACGATGTAAAAGAGTTCTTCATCGTGGGAGCCGGCATCGTCCGGTTCGGCCTCATCGGTGGTGGAACGGCGCGATCGCTGTCGGCGCCCTGACCATCCTCGGCGGTAGCGGCTACCTCGGCTGGCGGCCTGGCTCGAGGACAACAGGACCCTGGAGGAGTTCCGCAACGTTCGCGACTACCCCGGCGGTCTGACCCGTGCAGAGGCGGAATATGCCCAGACGTACATCGACGAGCTAGACGAGGCGCTTCGAGCAGTTACCTAGGTCAGGACTTCGCGGGCGGGTCGGTGGGGCACCACTGGCGGATCGGACCGGTGCGGGCCGGGGAGGTGCGGCTGCGTAGGGTGCCGAACGCCTTCGGGTCGTCGTCGGCCATCACGTACTCGCCGGCGGTCAGTCGGTCGATGAGGCCGCTGGTCCACTCGATGCTGCTGTTGACCGAGTGCGCCCACAGGCCGAACAGCTCAGGGAGATGCGACGGGCCGTCGCCGGCGCCGGCTGCGGTGTCGAGGTGCGCGGCGGCGTCGACCTCGTCCTGGAGGCCCTTCAGCCGTTCCTCCAGCAGCGTGACGGCCTCCGCACGGGGCAGCGCGGTGATGAACGCGAGGCCGGCGGTGAGCAGGTCGCGGCGGGTGCTCGGCTCGCGCAGGGCGTCGCGCAGCAGCCGTTCGAACGTCGCCTCGCCCTGGTCGGTGATGGTGTAGTCGACGCGCCAGTTCGGGCCGTCGCTCGCCTCGAGCAGTCCTTCCTTGGCCATCTGCCGCAGCGCGTGGTAGATCGAGCCCCACTTGACGTTCGCCCACTCCTCGGCGCCCCACGACACCAGGTCGTTGCGCACCAGGTAGCCGTGCGCGCACCCGTACACGCGCACGACACCAAGCACCAGCAGCCGTGTCGCCGACATGCGTTCAGGCTAGCCCCGACCGCCATGGCAAGCTCGGCGGTATGCAGCTCCGCACGGGTTCTGGTGCCGACGCCGCAGGCGTCGCCGCGTTGCACACGCACAGCTGGCAGACCGCGTACGCGGGGATCATGCCTGGCAGCTTCCTCACCGGCCCGCAGTCGGACGGCCGGGTGCTGGTCGACAACCTGCACGCGCACCCCGACCGCAGGCGCTCTGGCATCGGGCGACAGTTGGTGGGCCAGGTGTTCGCGTGGACGGCGGCGAACCATCCGGACAAGCCGGTCTACCTGCAGGTGCTGGACGACAACGCGCCCGCGGTCGCCTTCTACGAGCGCTGCGGCGGCGAGGTCACCGACCGCCTCGTAGAACAGTTCTCCGCCGGGTTCGAGCTGCCGGCGCTCGAGTACACCTGGCGGCCGGCCGCGGTACGCGCTGCCGCGTCGCCGGTCAGTCCAACGGCCCGGTGACCCGTTCCGCGGCGGCCACCAGGTCGCCGTCGGCCACCAGCGACACCGCCGCGTCGATCTCCGCGGCGAGGAACCTATCGGCGCCAGGGCCGGGGACGACGTCGCGCAGCCGGTCGCGGACCGCGGCCGTGGCCGGGGCGGGAGCCAGCGGGGCGCGCAGGTCCAGCGCCCTAGCGGCGGTGAGCAGCTCGATGGCGAGCACCCTGGTCAGCCCGTCCAAGGCACGGCGCAGCTTGCGGGCCGCGGACCAGCCCATGGAGACGTGGTCCTCCTGCATCGCACTGGACGGGATGGAGTCCACGCTCGCCGGCGCGGCGAGCCGCTTCAGCTCCGAAACGATCGCCGCCTGCGTGTACTGCGCGATCATGTGCCCGGAGTCCACGCCCGGGTCGTCGGCGAGGAACGCCGGCAGGCCGTGGCTGCGGGCCACGTCGAGCATCCGGTCGGTACGGCGCTCCGCGATGCTGGCGAGATCGGCCACGGCGATGGCGAGGAAGTCGAGCACGTAGCCGACGGGTGCGCCGTGGAAGTTGCCGTTCGACTCCACCCGGCCGTCGGGGAGCACCACGGGGTTGTCGATCGCACTGTCCAGCTCGCCCGCCGCGACCCGGCGCGCGTGCGCCAGGGTGTCGCGGCCCGCGCCCGCCACCTGCGGTGCACAGCGCAGCGAGTACGCGTCCTGCACACGGGTGTCCTCTGGACCCCGGTGCGACGCGACGATGGCCGACCCGTCGAGCAGCCGCCGCATGTTCGCCGCCGCGGCGGCCTGCCCCGGGTGCGGGCGCAGTGCCTGCAGGTCGGCCGCGAACACCCGGTCGGTGCCGAGCAGCGCCTCGACGCTCATCGCGGCCGTCAGGTCCGCGGTCTTCAGCAGGTGGTCGAGGTCGTGGTTGGCCAGGCACAGCTGGCCGAGCATGCCGTCGGTGCCGTTGACGAGCGCGAGCCCCTCCTTCTCCGCCAGCTGCACCGGCTCGATCCGCGCGGCAGGCAGCGCGGCAGCGGCGAGCAGCCGCTCGCCGTCGGCCGTGTGGACGTCGCCCTCACCCATCAACGCGAGCGCGACGTGCGCCAGCGGCGCCAGGTCGCCGGAGCAGCCGAGGCTGCCGTACTCGTGCACGACCGGCGTCAGTGCGGCGTTCAGCAACGCGGCAAGCGTGTTCGCCACCTCGGGCCTGATCCCCGTACGGCCAGAGGCGAGCGTGCGCAGCCGCAACACCATCAGCGCGCGGACGACCTCGCGTTCCACCTCTGGCCCGGAGCCCGCGGCGTGCGACCGGATCAGGCTCTGCTGCAGGTGGGCACGCAGCTCGGCGGTGATGTGCCTGGTGGCCAGCGCGCCGAACCCGGTCGAGACGCCGTACACCGGTGTGCTCGCTGCGGCGAGCTTGTCGACGATCGCGCGGCTCTCTGCCATCGCGGCGAGCGCGCTCGGTGCCAGCTGGACGGGCGCCAGGTGCCGCGCGACGGCGACCACCTCGGCTTCTGACAGGGCCTGCGGGCCCAGGGCTACGGTCTCCATACCGCCATCTCTACGACACACGTCCACCACCCGGAAGTGCCGCGCCACAGTCGTGTCTGGGATACGAGACACCGTGACCCGGCGCGTCGCCGGTGACCGTCCGCACCCACGGTGCCCGTAGCCGCCAGTTCGCCGAAAACTCTGCGAGCATGGGGCGATGGTCTACGAGAAGTACGCCAACATGGCTCAGCTTCCGGACACCTGGAATCTCCTGCACGGCGACCACGGCGGTCACCCGATGCTCGTACGCCTGAACACCGGTGCCGCTGCGCTCGCCCACCGCGGCACGCACGACATCAGGATCGGCGTCGCCGTGCCGTTCAACGAGCCGGACCCCGATGGCCTGCCGGAGATGGTCGAAGGCGACGTGCTGACCGTGTTCGAGGACCTGTTGATCGACATGGCAGGCAACCGCGGCACCCTCGTCGCGGTCATCACCGCGGCGGGCATGCGCGAGTTCGTCCTCTACGCCAGCGACGAGCAGTGGATCGACGACTTCCAGCGCGCCCTGAAGTCGGCCATGCCGAGCCACCAGGTGCAGGTCGTCGCGGAACGCGATCCCGAGTGGGACCTCTACCGCAGCTTCCAGCCGTGGCCGACCCGCCCCGCGAACCCGTGGCCAGGGTGATCACCGCGGCCTGGTGAACGCGCAGAACTCGTTGCCCTCGGGATCGGCGAGCACGTCCCACTCGACGGTGCCGTGGCGCGGCTGCACCATGCTCGCACCGGCATCGAACAACAGCTCGGTATCCGGTACGGCCACGTCCCAGTGGATGCGGTTCTTCCCGGTCTTCGGTTCCGGCACGTGGTTGAAGTCCATGGTGAGGATCGGCATGCCAGGCACGTTCTGCACCGTGGAGTACCCGTGCTCGTCGTCGAGGACCGTGGCGTGGAAGACCCGCGCCCACCAGCGCGCCTGCGCGGCGGCGTCGACGCTGTCAACGACCAGGCCGTGCAGCCGGCGCACGGGCAGCTCGCTGCGGAGGAACGCGCAGAACTCACCGCCTTCAGTGTCGGCCATGACGGTCCACACCCGGTCGTCGCCGGCCGGTACCAGCACCTCGGCGCCGAGCGCCCCCAGGCCGGCGAGGCTGCTGGTGTAGACGTCGAGGTGCACCCGGTGTTTGACGCGCTTCTCGGTGTCGACCCGGTTCAGCCACAGCACGCACGTCGAGTCGGGCCCGAACACGCCACATTCGCCGTTGTCGTACGGACGCAGCTCCAAGTCGAGCAGGTCGGCCCAGAACCTGCCGGTCCGCAGGGGGTCGGTGGCATCGAGGCAGACCTTCATGAACCGTGCACCGTCCATCGGGTGAGCGTAGACCCGCGTTCTGCTCAGCGCGACGTGGCGGCGTCGATCAGCGCCTCCGCGACCCGCGACCGCGCGTACAGCACGAACCTGCCGGTGCGGTGCGCGGTGACCAGGCCGGCCGTCCGCATGGTGCTGAGGTGCTGCGAGACGCCCCCGGGAGTCAACCCCGTACGGCGCGCCCGCTCCTGCGTGGACGCCGGCTCCTCCATCTCGGTCAACAGCCGCGCGCGGGACCTACCCACCAGCGCACCCAACGCCTCGGGCACGTCCACCGTGTGCCGCTCCCAGAGCGTGCCGATGCCGCGCGGCGGGTATCGCAGCGTCGGCTGCCAGTCCACGGACGTCACGGAGAACACCCGCGGGTAGGTGAAGACCAAGGCACCAACAGCAGCCCGCGCCCGTTCAGCTCGGCGTGCCTTGGCACCCGCCTGCGGGTGACGTAAAGCGTGTCGCCGTCCCACGTGATATTCGAGTCCAGGCCGTTGAACAGCTCACCGGGACCGCGCTCGGCGAGCAACCTCGCCCGGTAGAGCACGTCGCCGTCCAGCAGGCTCGCGATGCGGGACCAGTGCGGGGCGATGGTCAGCTCCCAGTACGCCTCGATCATCTCGACCAGCTCGGCCAGACCGCGTTCCGGGTCGGCGACGAGGTCGGGCAGCCGTACGGCACCCGCGGCCGCGAGATCCCCGACGTCGGTGCGCACCCGCTCAGCCGGCATCGCACGCAGGGTGGCGAGCTCGAGGCCGAGGTCGGGCGCCGACGTGGCCGGCGGCGGACAGACGAACGCGGAATCCCTGTCGTCGGCACCGGCACCAGCTCGGCGAGCAGCGTCCAGTCCAGCTCCGCCCGGCGTAGCTGGTCGAGCGCGAGCTTCGACCACAGCCGGTGCAGCGGATGCTCGCCCGGCGCCTTGAGGATGCGGACGCTCGCCACCACCTCCCACAGCGACGAGATGGCGAAGCGCGTGTTGGCCACGTCCCGCGCGGTGAACGGCACCCTGAGCAGCATCGGTCCCCCGGTTCGATTCAGCTCAGCCTAAATTCCTGGCTACGCGTGCCGCCAGCGGACAGGGTTGGTGCAGCCGTTCCCTTCCAGAGAGGACCCAGCGCCCATGGCGGACACCACCTTCCTGCTCGGCGGCGACCTCCCCGTGCACCGGCTCGCCTTCGGCGCCATGCGCCTCACCGGCTACGGTCCGGCGACCGACCCGGCCGAGTCGATACGCATCGCGCGCCGGGCGGTGGAGCTCGGCGTCGACTTCCTCGACACCGCCGACTCCTACGGGCTCGGCGCGAACGAGGAGCTGCTCGCCGCCGCGCTGCACCCGTACCCCGACGGCCTGGTGATCGGCACGAAGGCGGGACAGTGCCGGCCGACGGCCGGCGAGTGGATCCCGCTGGGTCGGCCGGAGTACCTCCGCCAGCAGGTGGAGCTGAACCTGCGTCGGCTCCGGCTGGACCGGCTCGACCTCTTCCAGCTGCACCGCGTCGACCCGCAGGTCCCGATCGACGACCAGATGGGCGCGCTGCGCCAGCTCCAGCAGGACGGGAAGATCCGCCACGTCGGCCTGTCCGACGTGACCGTCGACCAGATCGAGGCAGCGCGTGCCACCGTCGCCGTGGTCAGCGTGCAGAACCGCTACCACCTCGCCGACCGCGGTTACGAGGACGTGCTCACGTACTGCGAGCGGGAGGGAATCGCGTTCATCCCGTACCTGCCGATCGGCGGCGGCAGGCACCCCGAGCTGGCCGCGACGCTGGCCGAGATCGCCGGTGACCTCGGCGCGACACCCGCGCAGGTCGCGCTCGCCTGGCTGCTGCGTCGGTCGCCGGTGACGGTGCCGATCCCCGGCACGTCGTCGATGGCGCACCTGGAGGAGAACGTCGCCGCGCGCGACCTGCAGCTCGAGCCGGAGCAGTACGACCGGCTGTCCGCCGTCGGCGCGCTCGACTGAGTCAGATCTCGCGGTCGGCGCCCTGCGCGGCGATGATGCAGAACTCGTTGCCGGCCGGGTCGCGGAGCACCCACCACCAGGTGTCGCCCTCCTCGAACCGGCCGACGCGCTGTGCACCCAACGCCTCCAGCCGCTCGGCGCCCTGCGCGGC
>WHTA01000114.1 GCA_009379825.1 Streptosporangiales bacterium | reverse complement strand
TTTCCTGCCCGTCGCGGACTTCAGCCGCCGCCGATACGACCTGATGTTCGAGGTGCAGGTCGCGGCCCCGGTTCATCTCGCCCAACTGGTGCTGCCGCGCATGCGGGAACGTCGCCAAGGGTGGATACTCAACATCTCGTCCAGGGCGGCGCGGCACCCGCACCTGCCGCCGAACGAACGCGCAACCCGCGGCGGCACCGTCTACGGCATGTGCAAGGCCGCGCTCGAACGGTTCACCAGCGGTCTGGCGGCAGAGATGTACACCGACGGTGTCGCAGTGAACGCGCTGTCACCCAACCGCGTAGTGCCGACACCGGGCACGCTCTTCCATCACCTCACCACCGAGGACGATCCGCGCGCAGAAGCGCCCGCGGTCATGGCGGAAGCCGCTCTTGCCCTGTGCGGCGGCGATCCCGGCCGCACCGGCCGTATCGCCTACTCCGCTGACCTGCTCACCGAACTGGGCATCCCGGTTCCCGCGTAAGCGTACCGATCGATCCGCGCAGAAGGGCTACCATGTGAACACCTCCCTGTCACCCGGATGGGTGCGAGTCGACTGTCACCTCCACACGGCGTACTCAGGTGATGCGGGTACCACCCTCGACGAGCTCGCGGCCCGGGTCACAGCCGCGGGGCTCGACGTGGTGTGCGTCACCGACCACCACACGCTGGGCGGGGCGCACGCCGCGCTGGAGCATGACCTCGGCGTACGGGTGGTCGTCGGCGAGGAGATTCGTACCCCCGCAGGCGAGGTTATCGGCCTCTTTCTCGACGACCGGATACCTTACGTGCTGCCACTCGATGAGGTGGTGGCCAGGATCAAGGCCCAACAGGGCATCGTGTACGCGCCGCACGCCTGCGACCAAGACCGCGCGGCACTCGGGGAGGAACACCTGGCCCGGTTGGCCGCGGCCGGCACGCTCGATGTGGTCGAGACTTTCAACGCCAAGGTGGCCGACGACACGTACAACAAGAAGGCAGCGAAGGTCGCACGTAGGCTGGGAATCGCGGAAGCGGCGGGATCGGACGCGCACGATGCCGCGGGAATCGGTGCCGCCTACGTGGAGATGCCCGACTTCGACGGCCCGCGCGATTTCCTGACCGGTCTGGCCGCGGGTCGGATCGTCGGCGAGTTACGCCCGCACGCCCCTCGTTACGGTGCTTCCCGTGCACGAGGCGATCCCGCGGTGCCGCCCGTGGCGTAAGGGACGGGCGAAGGAGAGGGATGCAGCCGGCTCTCCGACCTCGTGCTGTTGGGGCACGCCGGTCAGTGCGGCGAGATGCCGGCGGCAGGCGCTACCTGGTTCGCGGACCTGCGCGCCGAGACGACTCCGCCGCGGCACCCGGTTCCGGTCGAGTACTTCGCCCTCGAGGACCTCACCGATGGCCAGGGTGCGGTGACCCTCGAGGCCGTGCGTCGAGTTCGTGCACTGACCGACGCGGGGGAGTGCGTCGGCATCTACTGTCAGGCTGGGCCACAGGCGATGCCGGCAGTGGAGCTCCTGCGTTCGCTCGAGTCCGCGACAGAACGCCGGTCGCCGGAACAGGACGCGTAGCCGGTCGCGCGGCTACTTGATCGCCGGCGGGTTGAGCGGTGATTCTAAGGCCTTGGGGATGATCAGCGGTAGGCCGGACGAACAGGAACTCGTAGCGCCCGTTAGTGAGGCAGTTCGCTGCGAGGTCGTCGAGCTGCCATACCTCGCTCGCGAGCATGCCCATGCTCACGAGCAGGGTGAGATGCAGCGGTTGGAACTTCCCGGCCAAGCTCGTTCGGGCACACCTCCGCGCCCCAGGTATCGGTCGCGAGCGCGGCGACATGCCGCTCGTGGAACCACGGTGCGGTGAGGAGCGAGAGACCGGGAGCGTCACCAGCGCATCGTTCGTGATGCGAAGTGACGGCAACTTGTGATGGGCAAGACTGCTGGTGAGGGTCGCGGTCTGGGCGTTGTCCCAGGTAGATGCCGTGGCAGCCGGCGAGGACGGTTCTCATAATCCGTCGGTCGCGGGTTCAAGTCCCGCCAGCCCGACCATGTGATCTCTCGGGAGATCCGGTTCACAGCTCCGCCTCCTCCGCCGTCAGAACCTGCGTGGTGACCGCCTTGGCGAGCACTAGGTCGGGGTGCCCCCACGGGCGTGGCGGCGCGACCGAGGACACCGGCCAACTCCCCAGCGGTGGCGCGTCATTGGTGGCGTGTCGCAGCTTCGCGCCGGCGCGGTAGGCCGCCCAACACAAGCTGATCGTCACCAGTCGTGCCGCTGATCACGCTGCCGCCCTTCCCCATGCACGCAGCTTTCCTGCGCTCGGAGTACTACGGCGGCTCCGCCACGACCCGATGCCCACAGCGGGCGTCGCACCTGCCCACCGTCCGGCCGGCTGCCGGACGGTTCGGGCGGCACCGAGCCGCTTCCCACGTTCACTGATGTCCGTTCCGACGGGAGTCGGCGTCCAGTTATACCCCGATGGCATCGCTACGGGCCGCACATCGCAGTCTTGGCCCGAGCCTCCCGCCGCCCAAAACACACACAGACGACGAAAGCGGGCAAGCCAAAACCCACGGCCTGCCCAGCACCACAAGACGATCCATCCACCAGATTCATCAGATCGCCGACGACTGACGGGGCTTCTGCCACTGATTCGGTTTCCCTACGCCTTCCCATCCTCGCTAGCGGGCACGAGCCGTCTGGTAGTTCCGGCTCGCCCCTACATTGTCGAGGCTGCTCCCGGTCTCACCCCCAACCCGAGGTTCGACCTGCCTCCAGCTTCAACCGGTCACTGCGATGACCAGCGGCGGGCCTCTCATCCCGCACGGCTTCCATCAGCGCTTCGTGGCGCACGGGTCTTCTCGTCCACACACAGCACCAGCGCCCGCCCCGGCGGGTTCAGGTAGAGGCCGACGACGTCGCGGACCTTCTCGACGAACTGCGGATCGGTGGACAGCTTGAACGTCTCCTGCTTGTGCGGCTTGAGCCCAAACGCGTGCCAGATCCGCGGTCTTGCTGCTCGCCCTCGCCGTGCTCGCCGCCGCGGCCGCGACCGCGCTCACCCGCCTGCTGCGCCGCCTCGCCCGCTACGCCTCCCGCCTTGCCGGTGGGCTGCTGGCCGTCAGCGGCGGTTACCTCGTCTACTACTGGCTGCCGCCCCTGCTCGGCGGCACCCGTCCCTCCGGCGGTGGCCTCGCCGTCCTCGCCGGACAGGCCGCGACCTGGATCACCACCCACCAGGCCCTCGTCCTTTTCCTCGCCGCCGGCCTCATCCTCACCAGCACCGCGATCGCTATCGCCTCCCGCCGCCGGGCGGGTGCGTCACCGACCATGACCGAGACGATGCCCGAGACCGTGTCCGATGCCGACTGCTGCCCACCCTCTCCGTCCCCACGAAGCCGCGAGGACGCCGACCACGGCGCCCGCGATAGCACCCGCTGACGCCGGCCCTACCGGCGGCCACCTCCGGCTTGACCCGGTACCTAGATACCGGGTTTAGCGTGACGGTATGCGTACCGGTGAGGTCGCCGCCGCGGCGAACGTGAACATCCAGACCGTGCGCCACTACGAGCGCCGCGGACTCCTCCCGGAGCCGCCACGCCGCACCTCCGGATACCGGACCTACGGGCCAGACGCGGTGGCGATCGTGCGATTCATCAAACGCGCCCAGGAACTCGGGTTCAGCCTCGACGACATCGCGTCCCTGTTCGACCTGATGGCCGGCGGACTCGACGACTGCGACCAAGTCCGACAGCTCGCCCTCGACCGCATCACGCAACTGGACACGCGCATCGCCGACCTGCAGGCCATGCGCGACTCACTCGACCGGCTCCACATGCCACCTGCCCCGCGCCGAGCGGCACTGCCCCCTGCTCCGCGCGCTGGGCTGCGACCCAAGCCACTGCGAACCCGCCGCGACGGCCACCGACGCCTGAACAGCCTCCCACTGCGCCATTGCACCGCTCGGCCAGTAGCACCTTGGCAGCCGGGAGACGAGTCACCTCCCCGCGGTACCGCCAGCCGTGACACGAAGCGGCCGGTAGCCGTCGGTGTCGAGCTTGGCGAGCTCGCCGTCGATGTCGACGGCGTGGGTGCCGTAGAAGTGGACGTTCTCGTGATGTGTCGGCCAGATATGCGCGAGCACCTTGTCGTCGATGGACCGGCCGGCCCGTCGGAGCGCGGCGACGGCTAGGCCGTGGTACTCGGTGGTCCAGGTGACGATCGCGTTCGTCGCCAGCGTCAGGCACCACATCTGCTCGCTCTGCTGCTCGTGATGCCTCCGTCGGATCGCGCCGCCGCCGGCGTAGGCGAGTGATCGGCGCAGGGCGTGCAGGTTCTCGCCCTTGTTCAGCTGCCGGGTGATCCGCCGCCGGTAGGTTTCGTCCGCGAGGTACCGCGCGGCGTAGACGGTCCGGCGCAACGCCCCGTATTCCTTGACCGCACTGGTGAGCGCGTTCTGCTGCCGCTTCGACGAGCACAGCTTCCCCACCACCAACGCAGCGGTGGCGTGACCGCCCTTCACAGAGCCAGCAACGCGCAGCAGGTCGTCCCACATCTCGGTGACCAGTGCCGTGTTGAGCCGGCGGGTCAGCAGCGGCCCGCAGCGCGGGTAGCGGTCGGTGAACGCGACGCGGGGCCCGGTCCGGTACAGGGTGATCTTCCCCAGGTCCCGGATCCGCGGGGAGAGCTGCCGGCCGACCAGGTCGAACAACGCGAAGTTCGCCAGCGTCGCTCCGGCGGTGTCGGTGGTGTGCTCGACCAGCGGCAGGTCGGTCTGGTTACCGAGCAACGCATCCAGCACGTAGTGGCCCTCCGGCGCGGTCGCCACGATCACTCTCGTGTCGAACGTCGCATGCTGGTCCGACACGTGCGTGTACGTAGACAGGCCCTGGCCGCGGGCGAAGTACCGGGACAGGTGCCGCGCGGTCAGCGACTTGCCCTTCACCGGGAACCGCTGCCCATCGGAGGAGGACAAGGTCCCGGTGCCGAACGCCTGGGTCAGCGGCAGCCGGTGGTGGTAGTTGACGATCGCCGCGTTTACCGCCTCCAGAGTCTCCGGCCGGAGGTACCACTCCGCGGTCCACGCCAGCACGTCGTACGGAACCCCGGCGGACTCGGCCATCGCGGACAGGCCCATGTTCGTCGCCTCGGCGATCACCACATACAGCAGGTTGCGGCGTAGCTCCGGCGACCGGGCGACCTTTCCACCGGCGTGGACCAGGCGGTCGGTGAACCCCGTCCTCGCGTCGATCTCCACCAGCACCGACGCCAGCGGCACCCGCGGCAGCAGCCCGGCCAGTTCGTCGCGTAGCGCATCCGCCTCGGCCGGGATGTCTTCGGCGGTCAGCGGCGGGATCACTAGCTCCCCGTCCTTGGTGAGCCGCACCTCCCCGGCGGCGCTGTGGCCGAGCTGGCTCTCCAGATCGGACAGGCCCGTGTGCAGCTCGTCCTCGGCCTGCGCCAACGCGTCCGCGGACTTCAGTGGTTTGCCGACCAGGTGGCAGAACTCGACCCGCTGCGGTGCCCACTGCTCCGGGGCCAGGAGGAACGATGCCGGGTCGGCGTAGCGGCGGGAGCCGGGCACGAACACGTCCCCGGACCGCAACCCGTCGCGCAGCCCGAGCAGCACGCACAGCTCCCAGTAGTGCCGGTACCCGGTCACGTCCCCGGACCGTTCCGCACCAGTCAGGTATCCGGCGTACCTTGTCGGCACGAACCCGGTTGGCGCATCCGGCGGGACCTTCCGAGCGCCCGTCGTATACAGCTCCGCCAGCACGGACACGGCGTCGAGCAGCTCGGCGGTGCCGGGGCCGCCGGCGAACCGGATCGCTTCGAGCACGTCTGGGGCGAACTGTCGCAGGTAGCTCATGGACGCATCCAGCATCGCCAGGTGCCCGTGATCGCGAGGCAGCCGCTCCTGCCGTGCCGCCCAGGCGGCACGCATCCGGTCCATCCCGATATGCTCCCGCAGCGGGGGTTCTCCGAGACGACTGCGTACATCTACGCGTGCCGACGCCCAACATCCTCCCGCGGCCGTCAGCGTGCCGCCGTCGGTGTGTGCGGCGCGTAGCGGAGCACACCGGCGGACGTGCCGCGGCGCACCACGTCGCGGTCGGTCAGCACGTCCAGGTGCGCCTTGGTCTCCAGCACCGCGAGCATCCGGTTGAACGGGTCGAGTTCCTCGAGCTCGCGTTCCCTGCGGGTCCAGCGGAGGCCGCGGGCCACGTCGTGGACGGTCTCCGCGCCCGCGCGGACCAGGTCGAGCGTCCGCTCGAGGCGGTCGGCGTGGTGAGTGAGCAGCTCGGTCACCCGCTCGTGCGTGCTGTCGGAGACGGGTCCGTGCGCGGCGGCGAGTGTTCCGTCGGGGAGCGCGTGGGTCTTGCGCAGGGACGCGAGGAAGGCGGCCAGCGGCAGGGGTGTGGTCACCGGTTCGAAGCCGATGCTCGGGGTGATCCGCGGCAGTACGTGGTCGCCGGTGAAGACCAGTCCTGCCTCGGTGTCGTGGAACATCACGTGGCCGGTGGTGTGCCCCGGAGCGCGCACGACCCGCAGCGTGCGAGAGGTCAGCTCGACGGTGGCGCCGTCGGCGAGCCACTCGTCGGGGTCCTGCCAGACGCCGGTGGGCAGCCCGTGTCCCGCCCGCTCCGGGTCGACCTCGTCGACCAGCGACGCAGCTCCGCACGCAGGGAGCGCGCGCAGCTGCGGGTCGATGCCGTACACCCGTGACGCCCGCACCGCGGCCAGGGAGCCGCGCTCACCGGCCCCGAGGCTCACCGGGCAGCCGAGCTCGCGACGGAGCGCGACGGCGTTGGTGTAGTGGTCGCGGTGCACGTGCGTGGCCAGGCAGCGGCGCACGTCGCCGAGACGGTAGCCGAGCGTGGCCAGCCCTTCGGTCAGTTCTTGCCGTGCCAGCGACCCGTACTGACCGGGGTCGACGAGCACGACGCCGGGACCGTCCTCGATGACGAATGTGTTCACGGCGCGCAGCCCGTCGTCGGGGAGCGTCAGCGGTATCCGGTGGATGCCGTCGGCCACCGGGTAGACGCCGGGCTGGTACCACGGCTCAGCCACTGTCGGACCCGTCCGGCTCGTCCTCGACCAGGCAGAGCACGTCGCCCCGCGCCCTGGCGTCGCCGACCTGGACGGTGAGCCCGCGGACGACGCCGGAACGGTGCGCCGTGACCGGGTTCTCCATCTTCATCGCCTCGACGACGGCGACCAGGTCGCCCTCGGCCACCCGCTGCCCTTCGGTCACCGCGACCTGCACGACGGTGCCCTGCATCGGTGTCGTGACCGCGGCGCCGGTCGCGCCGGCCGTGCGGTCGCCGGCTACCTGCTCGCTTGCCTCGGCGCGGATCCGCTCGCCGATCTCGCCGAGCGTGCGCAGCCCGGGCAGCGCCACCCGCATCGCACGCCCACCGACGAACACGGTCACCGCGTCGCCGGCGTCGTCCTCGGTCGGTGCGCCGTACGGCTCGATGCGGTTGTCGAACTCGGTCTCGATCCACCGGGTGTGCACGGTGAACCCGTGTTCCGTGGTGAACGCGGGGTCCCGGACCACGGCGCGGTGAAACGGCAGCACGGTGGCGATGCCCTCGACGGACATCTCGGCGAGTGCGCGCCTGCTGCGTGCGAGCGCGGTGTCGCGATCGGGGCCGGACACGACCAGCTTGGCCAGCAGCGAGTCGAACTGGCCGCCGGTGACGGTGCCGGTCTCCACTCCGGAGTCGACCCTGATGCCCGGGCCGTTCGGTACGTGGAATCGGGTGATCCTGCCGGGCACGGGCAGGAAGCCGTTGCCCGGGTCCTCGCCGTTGATCCTGAACTCGATGGCGTGTCCCACGGGCGGGGGGTCGTCGGGGACGGTCAGCCGGTGCCCGGCGGCGATGCGGAACTGCTCGCGTACCAGGTCGACGCCCGTGGTCTCCTCGGTCACCGGGTGCTCGACCTGCAGCCGCGTGTTGACCTCGAGGAACGAGACCGTGCCGTCGGCGCCGACGAGGTACTCGACCGTCCCCGCCCCGTGGTAGCTGGCCGCCCGGCAGATCGCCTTCGCGGACGAGTGGATGGTCGTGCGCTGCTCGGCGGTCAGGTACGGGGCGGGGGCTTCTTCCACCAGTTTCTGGTGCCGCCGCTGCAGCGAGCAGTCGCGCGTGCCGACGACCACGATGGTGCCGTGCTGGTCGGCGAGGATCTGCGCCTCGACGTGCCGTGACCGGTCGAGGTAGCGCTCCACGAAGCAGTCGCCGCGACCGAACGCCGCGACCGCCTCCCGCACCGCCGAGTCGTAGAGGTCGGGGATCTCCTCGACGGTTCGCGCCACCTTCAGTCCGCGGCCGCCGCCACCGAACGCCGCCTTGATCGCGACAGGAAGCCCGAACTCCCGCGCGAACGCCACCACGTCGTCAGGACCCGACACCGGGTCCTCGGTACCCGGCGCCAGCGGCGCGCCAGCCCGTGCCGCGATGCGCCGGGCGGTCACCTTGTCGCCCAGGTCACGGATCGCCTGCGGTGGCGGACCGACCCAGGTCAACCCCGCGCCGAGCACCGCCTCTGCGAAGTCCGCGTTCTCCGACAGGAATCCGTACCCGGGATGGACGGTGTCCGCGCCGGTCGCCTTGGCCACGTCGAGCAGCTTGTCGGCGTCGAGGTACGTCTCCGCCGCGGTCGACCCGTAGAGCGGGTGTGCCTCGTCGGCCAGGCGCACGTGCGGCGCGTCCCTATCTGGGTCGGCGTACACGGCGACGCTCGTGATGCCCGCGTCCCTGCAGGCCCGGACGACGCGCACCGCGATCTCGCCACGGTTGGCCACCAGCACCTTGTCGATCGCACCGCTCAACAGACGCTCCTCCCGTCGGCGACCGCGGGCAGCACCTCGCCGGCGAACTTCTCGATCATCGGATCCAGCTCCGCGGCCAGGCACGCGGGCGCGAACACCAGCTCCTGCGCGCCCGCGTCCGCGTACTCGGTGATGCGCCGGACGACCTGTTCGGGCGTGCCGTACACCAGCAGGTGGGTGAGCCCGGTGAAGTCCTGCCGGTAGATGCGGCCGAGCTCGGCGACGGCCATCCGCCTGGCGTATGCGGGGTCGGCGTGCACGGCGGTCCAGCAGAACACGGCGCCGCGCACGGATTCCGGCGGCCGACCGTGGTCGGTGGCCTGCTTGCGTACTGCGGTCAGGCTGGTGGCCAGCCGTTCCGGCCCGACCAGGTACGGCAGCCACACGTCGCCGTACCTGGCGGCCCGCCGGACAGCTGCCTGGCGTCGCCCGCCGACCCAGACGGGCGGGCCCGGGCGCTGCACCGGTACGGGGTCGAGGACCTGGTCGGTGACCGTGGTGAACCGACCCCTGTGGGTCACCCGCTGCCCGGTGAACAGGGCCGCGAGCAGGTCGAGCGCCTCGTCGGCCCGGGCGCCGCGCTCCGCCGGGGAGACACCGACCGCCTCGAGCTCGCGCGGGTTCTCGCCGCCGACACCCACGCCGAGCTCGAACCGGCCGTGCGAGACGTGGTCCAGTGTCGCCACCAGCTTGGCGGCGAGCGCCGCGGGGTACGTGGGCAGGACGGTCAGCGCGCTGAGCAGTCTGATGCGCTCGGTCGCGCCGGCCGCCGCGGCTAGCGCGACGAACGCGTTCGCCGCGGGGCCGTGGAAGAACACGTGCTCACCGCAGCAGAAGTAGTCGAACCCCAGGCGCTCCGCGCGGCCGGCGAGCCGGGCCACGTCGGACTGGTCCTGACCGGGCGGGAACATCAGGCCGATCCGCATCAGCCGTCGCCCCCGCCGGGTGCCCGTGCCAGCAAGGCACGGGCGGCCCGTACGTGCACCTCGTCGACCATCCGGCCGCCCGCCTCGGCCACGCCTTCCTCGGCCGCACGCAGCACCGCGCGCGCCTCGCGTACCTCGTCCTCGGTCGGGGTGAACACCCGGTGCGCAAGCTCGACCTGCCTCGGGTGCACGAAGATCTTGCCGATGTAGCCGATGTCCCTGCCGCGACCGGCGTCGGCCAGGAACCGCCGGTCGTCGCGGATGGCCACGACCGCCTGGTCGACCGCGGCGACCTCGTTCAGGAACGCCGCCGCGCACACCTGGCTGCGGGCGTACAGCACCTCGAGGCCGTCGTCGGTACGCCGGCCGCCGATGTCGGCGGAGTAGTCCTCGGCGCCGAAGTACACCGCGTCGGGCCGCCCGGCGAGCAGCTCGCGGCAGTCGGCGACGCCGCGGACCGTCTCGAGCCCGACCACGACGGGCACGCCGGGCCCGAGCTTCGCCCGCACCCGGTCCAGCTCCGCCCGGTCCTGGTACTTCGGCAGAACGACACCGACCGACCTGAGCGCGGCGACGGCCGTCAGATCGTCCGCGAACCACGGCGAGCCCGCCGGGTTCACCCGGACCAGCACCATCTCGTGCGGCCGAAGTCCCCGGCGGTGAGAGCGGCCACCGTCGTGTCCCTCGCGGCCGCCTTGCCGTCCGCGGGTACCGCGTCCTCGAGGTCGACGACCGCGGCGTCCGGCGCGAACCGCGGCAGCTTGGCGACCATGTCCGGTCGCGACCCGGGTACGAACAGCAGGCTGCGCAGGCGGGGTGTCATACCGGACTCACCACGTGGTGCCGCCGGTGGCCGGAACGCTGCCAGCCGGACGCGGCACGCAACCGGCGCAGCAGCTCCGCACGCAGGTCCTGCGGCTGGACCACGGCGTCGACGACCACCTCGCTGCCCATCTTGGCGAGGGAGAAGTCACCGGCCTGCTCAGCCACCCGCGCGCTGACGAACGCCGCCCGCGCCGCCGGGTCCTCGATGGCCGCGATCTTGTTGGCGTACACCGCGTTGGTGGACGCCTCGGGTGACATGGTGCCGATGGTCGCCGTGGGCAGCGCGAGTGTGGCCCGTGGCTCGAAGCCGGGGGCGCACATCGCGTAGAACCCGGCTGCGTACGCCTTGCGCATCACCACGGTGAACTTGGGCACCTCGGCACTGGCCATCGCGGTGATCATCTTCGCGCCGTGCCTGATGATGCCCTGCCGCTCCACCGCCACGCCCACCATGAAGCCCGGCACGTCCTGGAGGAACACCAGCGGGACGTTGAACGCATCGCACAGCGAGACGAACCTGGCCGCCTTGTCCGCCGAGTCGACGAAGACGGCACCGCTGCGCACCGACGGCTGGTTGGCGACCAGCCCCACGACCTGCCCGTCGAGGCGGCCGAACCCGGTGACAAGCTCCGTCGCCCACGCCGACTTGACCTCGAAGAAGCTGCCCGCGTCGACCAGCCGCAGGATCACCTCACGCACGTCGTACGCCGCGTTGGGGTCGAGCGGGACCAGCCCGTCCGGCCAGCTCGCCAGCTCCGGGGCGGTGCCCGGCACGGTCGGCGGCGCGGACTGCCAGCTGTCCGGCAGGTACGAGAGCAGCAGCCGGGCGGCCGCGATCACCTGCCAGTCGGTGTCGAACACCTCGTCCCCGCAGCCGGACACCGAAGCGTGCATGACGGCGCCGCCCATCTCCTCCAGCGTGGTCCGCTCGCCGGTGACCTTCTCGGCCACCCGCGGGGAGGCGAGGTACATCGACGCGTTGCCGTTGACCATGCCGACCCAGTCGGTGAACGCCGGCATGTACGCGCCGCCGGCCGCGGACGGCCCGTGCAGACAGCAGATCTGCGGCACCCGGCCGGACAGCCGCACCTGCAGGTTGAAGATGGCCGACGCCCCACGGCGTCCGGGGAAGAAACCGAGCTGGTCGGTGAGCCGGCCGCCGGCGGAGTCGACGAGGTAGACGACCGGCATCAGATCGCGGTCGGCGCGCTCGAGGATGCGGATCTGCTTCTCACAGGTCAGTCGTCCCCACGAGCCGGCTTTCACCGCGAAGTCGTGCGCGATCACGGCGACCGGTCGACCCCGGACCGTCCCGACGCCGGTGAGCACGCCGTCCGCGGGTAGCTGGTCACCGGTGGCGTCCGCGAGCAGGCCGTCCTCCACCCAGCTGTCCGGGTCGAACAGCAAAGCGATCCGTTGCCGTACCGGCAGCTTGCTGGTCCAGCGCGAGGAGTCCGCACCGGCGAGCGCCGCCGCGGCGGCGGCCTCGGCCTCGGTGATCCCCGCCACTACCCGCTCCACGGTCGGGTCCGTGCCGTCCTCGGTCACTAGGGCACCATCCTTGTTGTGGGCACCGGTACGGTGCTCGCTGTTGGGACTCGGCGGGAGCCGGGGTGACGGCCTAGTTCGGTCGCTCGTTGAGGGCCTGCATGACACTGCCGCCCCCGGTTCTCGCGGGGCCGTGGACCGGCAACAGGGAGACGCGCCGTAGAGCGCCGGTTAGTGACCGCCCGGGTGTCGGCCTCGTCGCCGCCGGGTCGTCGCTGCTGC
>WHTA01000113.1 GCA_009379825.1 Streptosporangiales bacterium | reverse complement strand
CACCCACCGGAGTCTTCACCCGCATCGCCCAGCGACTCCTCGCCCTCACCTCCGGCATCTGGACCAACTGGACCACCGGCGTCACCAGCAAACGATCACTAACCGCCTACGACCACTGACCAAGGAATCAACCATCTAGGATGAGGAGCATGCCGAGCAGAGTCACGATCGTTGACCTCGCTCACGACCTGGGGATCTCGAAGACGACGGTCGCCGACGCCCTCGCGGGCTCTGGCCGGGTGGCCGAACAGACCCGCGTACGGGTCCAGGAGGCAGCCCGGGCGCGGGGTTACGTCTCCAACCGGGCCGCGCAGAACCTGCGCCGCCAGTCGACCGGCGCGGTCGGCCTGTACATCCCGCCCGTGGTGCGGGCGGTTTCGTTCTACATGGACTTCGCCCTCGGCGGCGCCGAGCGCGCCGCGGTGGACGGGTTCGACCTCACCCTCTTCGCGCGCAGCGGCAACCACGAGCGGCGCTTCGCCGTCGACGGCGCGGTCGCCGTCGACCCGCTGCCCGGCGACCCGTTCGTCGCCCAGCTGCTCGCCGCACGTATGCCGGTCGTGACGGCGGGGCGCACGACGGACCCCGCGCGCGAGCACGCGGTCATCGAGATCCCGCACCGGGAGATGGCGACGTCACTGTTCGAGCACCTGGCCGGCAACGGTGCCAGGCGGATCGCGTTCATCAGTCCGGACGTCGACTTCCCTTCATCGTGGGCCACCGACCTGGTGCAGGCGTACGAGCAGTGGTGCGCGACCACCGGGCAGCAGCCGGCGCACATCCGCCTCACCGTCTACCCGGACGAGCGGGAGTTCCGCGCGGCCGTGGCGGAGCTGGCCGGGCTGCCAGGGGTGGACGCGCTGGCGATCGCCTCGGAAGGGCTGGCTGCCAGGGCCAAGCGGTTCCTCGCCGAGACCGGCGTCACCGTGGGGGCAGGCTTCCAGCTCGCGTCGCTGTCCGGCGACCCGGCGACCGAACAGTCCGACCCCGACATCGCCTGCCTCGACCTGCAACCGCGCACCTTCGGCGAGGAGGCGTTCGGCTTCCTGCTCGACGTCATCGGCGGCGCCGCGGACCAGGACGCGTACCGCAACCACGAGGCCAGGCTGGTCCCTGCGGCGGATGCCGACGAGTAGCCCCGACCTGGCGGCAGCACGGGGTGCGGAGATACCCGACGTGCTGGGCGACCGGCTGGACGTGCTGTTCTGTGGCATCAACCCGAGCCTGTGGTCAGGCGCGACCGGCCACCATTTCGCGCGCCCTGGCAACAGGTTCTGGCCGGCGCTGCACCTGGCCGGTTTCACTCCTCGCCGGCTCGCCCCGGCCGAGCAGGAACTGCTCACGGAGTACCGGCTGGGGCTGACCAACCTCGTGGCGCGGGCGACCGCGCGCGCCGACGAGCTGAGCGCGGACGAACTCCGCGCCGGCGCCGACGTACTGGCGGCCAAGGTACGGACCCGGACGGTGCGTTGGCTCGCGGTCGTCGGCGTCACCGCGTACCGGGCGGCGTTCGGGGACAAGAAGGCCGGCATGGGCGAGCAGCCGCAAACACTCGGCGACACGGGCATCTGGGTGTTGCCGAACCCGAGCGGCCTGAACGCCCACTACGACCTGGCCGGGCTGGCGGCGGCGTTCGCCGAGCTCCGTGACCGCGTGCAGCGTCAGGACGGTTGACCGGGGCAGCGGGCGATGACGATCGGTTCCTCGACCAGCCGCGGCGTGGGAACGCTCGCCGGCTCCGGGCGCACACCGCCGTCCGGCAGGTCGGCCAGCTTCCAGTCGTGGCAGGTGCGGTCGACGAGCACCGGGTAGAGGGTGAGGTCGCCGTTCGCCGCGATGTGCATGCGGACGAAGCCCTTGGCCTCCTCGTCCGCCTGGCCGGCGGTCTGCCACTCGACCACCCGGCCGGACCGCGCGGTGAGCACGTACAGTGCGAACGCCTCGCTCGCGAGCACCGCACCCGCGGCCGCGGTGCCGGCGACGCAGGTCGCGAGCACCAGCCAGTCCGGCCAGCTGGCCGGCCACGGCACCAGCACGACGACGGTCAACAACAGCAGCGCCACCGCCGCCTGGAGTAGCACCGCGACGACGGCCGTCGACGGTGTGGCCCAGCTACGCCGCCGGATCAGGAGGAACACCCACGGCGCCATCGCGGCGATCGCGACGGCCACCAGCGCCTCGATGTCGAACTGCAGGACGGCACCCACGCTCGCCTGTCGCACCGCCGCCGCCGGTGGCCGTCCCTGGGTGAGCCCGAAGACGAACGTCGTGAGCAGGTACAGCACGACCTGCAGGCCGGCCGCGAGCGGACCGAACCCCGGGTTGCGCCTCGGCAGCCAGTACCTCGACCAGGGCAGCGCGAGCCGCCACACCGTGCGGCGCGATGTCTTCGGGTCCGGGCAGCTGACCGGCCCGCGGTCGAACACGACAGGCGGTACGTCGCTCTTGTGCGCCCGCGCGCTCGGCGGCGGCAGCTCGAGCTGCTCGGGCACGGCGTGCGTCGCGGTGAGGTACGCACCGCCGAGGCCGCAGGTCACCAGCTGCCGCCGGCTCGACTCCGGCGCTTCGGCAGGGAGCCGTTCGGCGAACCGCACGTAGTGGTGGCTGTCACCGCTGATCCACAACCGGATCGACGCGCCGGTCTCCTCGCGTTCGCTCGTGCTGGGGACGGTCCTGGTGCGGATGAAGTGCCGGTCGAACCAGTGCAGCGAGTTGAACGCGTCGATGTCGTCGACGGCCGTGTCCACCCACGTCGGCGTCGCGGAGCACACGATCACCCCGTCGCCCGGCTGCAGCTTCCGGGTCACGTGCTCCTCGAAGTACGCCAGCTGCGGGCCGTCGATGTACGTACCCAGCTGGGTGTCGATCCCCAGCAGCCACCAGCGTCCGGGTAACTGCACGGCGAAGTAGCTGCGGGTCTGCTCGGTCCGCCAACCGCCGATCCGCCGCTGCTGGCCGAACACGCGCAGGAACGTCGTCAGCCCGTCGTACCAGTCATGGTTACCCGGCAGGGCGACGAGCAACGGCTCGTCGTCGGCCTGCGGGAGGGCGCAGCGGTACGGCCCGCGCATGCGGTCTTCGTACGCGCGCGCGGACGGCGTCGGGTACACCTCGTCGCCACCGAGCACGAGCATCGAACCGCGCGGCAGCTGGTAGCTCTCGTCCGCCGACCTGACGTCGAGCTTGTCCCGGCCGAGCAGCCAGGCAACCGTGTACGCGGTGTCGAAGCCATCCCCGATGTCGGCGACGTAGTCGAACCATGCCTCGGCCGCGTTGCTCTCGTCGAGCGGCAGCCGCAGCAACTCACCGTCCAGGCTCGCCTGCACCTCGCGCCGGTCGTCGAAGTCGGCGAGAACCGTGGACAACCCCACCTTGACGCCCGTACGCACGAGCTGCGTGGGCGACAGCCAGCGCACCGAGTCCGCCGGCACGAAACCCAGCGCGTCGCGGTGCGCCCGCAGTTCCTCGACGTCCACTGCCGCTCCTCCCGTACGCCTGCCCCGGCGATCGTAGAGGTCCGCGCGGAGGTGGCCAAGTCATCGGTGGGCGGCGAAGAACTCCCGCAGCGCGTCCGTCGTCTGCTCGGGCGATTCCTCAGGCAGGTAGTGGTCGCAGGGCAATGGCGAACCCCGCAGGTCGGATGCGTACGCACGCCACACGTCGAGGACGTCGTAGCTGCGCCCCACGAAGCCGTGCCCGCCCCACAGCGCGAGCACCGGGCAGGTCACGAGTCGGCCGGCGTCGGCATCGGCGTCGTCGTGCCTGAGGTCGATGCTGGCCGCCGCACGGTAGTCCTCGCAGGACGCATGGATCGCCGCGGGATCGGAGAAACAGCGGATGTACTCGTCCATGGCCGCCGGGTCGAACGGCGTGCCGCCGTGGTGGCGTGCGGACATCCGCGCCCGGATCCAGAACTCCGGGTCGTTGCCGATCAGCCGCTCGGGTATCCCGTTGCCTGCGGTCAGGAAGAACCAGTGGTAGTACCCGGCGCCGAACGCCGCGTCCGCATGCTGGAACGCGTACCTCGTCGGCACGATGTCGAGCACCGCGAGCGCGGCCACGGCGGCCGGCGCGTCCAGCGCCACCCGGTGACCGACGCGGCCACCGCGGTCGTGTCCGGCAACCGCGAACCGCTCGAACCCCAGCGCCCGCATCAGCGCCAGCTGGTCGGCGGCCATCGACCGCTTCGAGTACGGCGCATGGTCGTCCGCAGACGCCGGCTTGTCGCTGTCGCCGTAACCACGCAAGTCCGCGAGCACGACGGTGAAGTCCGCGGCCAGCTGCGGCGCGACGTGGTGCCAGATCAGGTGCGTCTGCGGATACCCGTGCAACAACAACACCGGCGGCCCGGAACCGCCGACCGCGCAGCTGATCCGCACCCCGCCCACATCGACCCGCTGGTACGTGAAGGGCAACGGCACGGTCATGGCTGGCTCCCTGCAGGCTGCACACGGCGTTCTTCGTCGCCCTGATGGTACGTCGAGCCGGCGCCGGCGCCGACGGGCTGCAGCTGGCCGCGACCGGAGACCGGCCGGTCGAACGCGTCGAGCCGCGGGTCGACGCGGGTGGCGAACCAGTCGTGCAGGATGCCGTCGAGCTCGTCCACGCGCCGCCGGTAGCTGGCGTCGTCGACCAGGTTGGCGCGCTCGTCCGGGTCGTCGCGCAGGTCGTACAGCTCGTCGGGCGCGGCACCGTGCCGCACGACGTACTTCCACTCCTGCGTACGTACGGCGCGTACCCCGCCGTACTCGTGGCAGACCACCACCGCCTCGCGGGCGTCCCCCGCGTCACCGGTCAGCTCGGCCGCCATGCTCACCCCCGCCGCGAGCGGGTCGTCAGGCACCGGTACGCCGGCGAGCTGCAGCAGGGTGGGGTGCAGGTCGCACTGGCTGGCGAGCGCGCCCGAGACCGCGCCGGCTCCGACCCGGCCCGGCTGGCTGACGATCGTGGGCACCCGGATCGAGTTCTCCCACATGTTCAGCGGCCAGGTGCCGTTGCCCTTACCCCAGATGCCGCGGTGCCCGCAGCTGTAGCCGTTGTCCGAGGTGAACACGACGACCGTGGAAGCACGCAGCTCCTCCTCCACGAGGTGCTCCACGATGCGCCCGATGCCCTCGTCCATGGCGGTGATGGACGCGAAGTAGCCCTGCAGGCTGGGACGCGGGTCGCGCATCGCATCGGAGACCGGGCCAGGCTCCCAGCTGAACCACGGGTGCGGCGACTCCTGCGGGCACGACCTGAAGTCGCAGTCGGCGTACAGGTCCAGGTACTCCGCCGGGTGCTGGTCCACCCACGGGCTGTGCGGTGCGGTGTAGTTCACCGTCAGGTAGAACGGCTCGTCGCCTTCGCAGCCGCGGAGGAAGGCGAGCGCCTCCTCGGTGATGGCATGGGTGAGGTACCGCGGCTCGGCCTGCCTGCTGCCGGCACGCCAGATCGGCGCACCGAAGTAGGGCCCGTCGCCGGTCCGGTGCGCGTACCAGAAGTCGAAACCGGGGGCGGGCTCCCTGCCGGTGCCCAGGTGCCACTTCCCCGCGTACCCGCACCGCCACCCCGCGGCCGCGAGCACCTCGGGTGTCGTGGTCAGGCCCTCCAGGTACGCCACGTCACGGTCGGTCACTATGCCGTACACCTCGCCGCGGATCCAGTCGTGTACCCCGGTCGCCGACGGCATCCGCCCGGTGAGCAGCGACGCACGTGCGGGCGAGCACACCGGCGAGGCGCAGAAGAACCGGTCGAACCTGGTGCCGTCCGCGGCGAGCCGGTCCAGCTGCGGGGTCAGCAGCTCGTCGGTGCCCGCGCAGCCGAGCGCCCACGGCCCCTGGTCGTCGCTGACGACGACCACGATGTTCGGACGCTGCGGGTCGTTGCTCGCCATGCGCACCACTTCCCGTTCGCACTGTCCGTCGAAAATACTAGTGTCCTTATGTCTTGACAAACTTCTGCCGGCTGACCATCGTCGGTACACACGCCCGCTCCACGGCCGCACCCGAACACCAGCCGGTCCGATCGACGCGGAGCCGGGCTCGGTCCAAGGGAGGATCTCGAGCACAATGACCGATGCAAGCGCTTTCCGACGGGAGTTCGACCGGCGCCGGTTCTTGCGGGGGGCTCTGGGCGCCGGCATCTCCATCCCAGCACTCGCGGCCTTCACCTCGTGTTCCGACAAGGGCGGCGCCCTCGGTGGCGGCGGTGGCGGCGGCGAGGTCACCGAGCTGGTCGTTCCGATCAACAGCTCACCCTGGCTCGAGGCCTACAAGACGGTCGCCGCCGCGTACGAGCAGGAGAGCGGCGTGAAGATCGTGCTCCGCGAGTTCCCGTACGACGGGCTGCGGACGGCGATGGTGAACGCGATCCGCGGTGGTAACCAGAGCTTCGACATCTTCCATCTGGACGAACCGTGGACCGGCGAGTTCTACGCGAACGAGTGGTCCGTACCGTTCACCGACGTCGACCCGAAGTTCTCGCTCGACCCACAGGTCGTCGACTTCGACGGCCTGCCGTACTGGAACGCGAAGACGCAGACGGGCAGCGACGACGGCAAGGTCATGGGCCTACCGGTCCAGGGCAACGTCGCACTGCTCATGTACCGCGAGGACCTCTACAAGGAGCTGAACCTGAGCGTGCCGAAGACGTTCGACGACGCACTGGCGAACGGTCGCAAGGCGCAGCAGGCGAAGAAGGTGAAGTTCGGCTACGTCGCCCGCGGCGAGGCGACCCAGGGCGGCCAGTCGATCACATACGACTTCATGCCGCTGCTCTACGGCTTCGGCGGCGACTGGTTCGACGAGAAGTGGCGACCGACCATCAACAGTCCCGAGGCGGTTCGCGCCATGGAGACCTACAAGCAGTTGCTCGCGCTCGGTCCGGCAGAGCCCAACACCGTTGGGCAGGCCGACGTCATCGCCGCGATGCAGGCCGGGCAGGCCCTCCAGGTGCAGACCGTCGCGGCGGCGGCGCACGAGATGAACGACCCGGACAAGTCGAACGTCGCGGGCAAGGTCGGCTTCGCGCCCATCCCCGCCGGCACCGGCGACACCCCGTCGCCGGCGAGCGGGGTCTGGTCGCTGACCATCCCGAAAGGCAACTCGAAGGCGCGACAGAAGGCCGCCCTGGACTACATCAACTGGATCCTCGAGAAGCAGACCCAGCTGGAGTTCACCAAGGCAGGCGGCATCCCGACCAGGGACGACACCTTCGAGGCGGGCGGCCTGCCCGAGGAGGCGACGGCATACCTGAAAACCGTGGCCACCTCGCTGCCCAACGTCAAGCGCGCGCTGCGCTACACGTTCACCGCGAAGATGGTGGCAGCGACCGAGCCCGCGCTCAGCTCGATGGCGGCGGGGAAGACACCGGTCAAGAAGGGACTCGATGAGCTCGCTTCGAAGCTCGCCAGCATCGCCGACGACGCGGGCTATGGCGGCTGACGCGACACCGAGCCGGCGAGCGCGCAGACGTGCAGCACGGCCAGGGGGCGACCCGACGCTGTTCCGGGTCGTCTCCATCCTGCCGTTCGTCGGCTTCCTGCTGACCTTCGCGATCTACCCGCTGGTCCAGCTCGTCCGTACGGCGCTGTCGGACGTGGCACTCGTCGACGGGCTGTTCAGCTACTCGTTCGACGGCCTGGCCAACTTCGCGGCGCTCGGCGGTGACGGCAGGGCGCACTACTCGTTCCTGATCACCGCGGCGTTCATCGCGGTGACCGTGCCGGTGACGCTGGTCCTCGGCGCTGCCCTCGCGATCCTCGTCGACCGGTCGGTCGTGTTCGCCCGGGTGGCACACAACATCCTGCTCTGGCCGGCGGTGATCACACCGGTCGTGGTGAGCGTCATCTGGTTCCTGATCCTGAGCCCGAACGTCGGTGTGCTCAACAAGGTGCTCGGTTCACTGCAGTTGCCGACCCAGGGCTGGCTGGCACACTCGCTCGGTGCCATCGGTTCGATCATGCTCGTCGACATCTGGCACTGGACGCCGTTGGTGTTCCTGTTGCTCTACAGCGCACTGAAGGGCATCGACGGCGAGCTGCTCGAAGCTGCGCGGGTCGACGGCGCAAGCGAGTGGCAGGTCTACACCCGGGTGGTGCTGCCGTTGCTCCGGCCGGCCATCCTCGCCGCCGCCCTGATCCGGTTGACCATGGGCGCGAAGGCGTTCGACGAGATGTACCTGCTCACCAAGGGCGGCCCGGACGGCGCCACCACGTTGGTGAGCCTCTACATCAGGGAGGTCTTCTTCGACCACCTGGAGCTCGGCTACGGTGCCGCGCTCTCCGTGGTCGTCATCCTCGCCGTGGGCGTAGCGCTCGGTCTGGCGCTGCTTGGCAGGAAGCTGGGGAAGCTCGCGACGGGAGGGGTCAGCAATGCGTAACAAGCAAGGCCGTGGTGGCCTGCTCACCGAGGTGTTTCTCGGCATCGCGATCCTCGCCATCGTCCTGCCGGTCGCCTGGATGCTGGTGCTCGCCGTACAACCGGCGAAGAACATCGTCAGCGGCGACTGGCAGTTCGGCTTCTCACTGAGCAACCTCCAGTCGCTGTTCGCCTTCGGCCAGCCGTTCGCCACGCAGTACGTGAACAGCATCATCATCGTGGCAGGCACGGTCGTCCTGTGCCTGCTGGTCGGCACGCTTGCCGGGTACAGCCTGGCCAGCCTGGGCTGGTCGCCGAAGATGACCGCCGCCCTGCTCGCGGTCGCGGCGATCATCCCCGTCGTACCGCCGATGGCCATGGTGCCTGGCCTTTACTCCACCTTGCAGAACCTCGGCCTGCTCGGCAGCATCCCCGGGCTGATCATGCTGAACACCGTGTTCAACCTGCCGTTCACGGTCGTCCTCATGAAGGTCTACTTCGGTTCTGTGCCCGTGGAGCTGCGCGAGGCTGCGTTGATCGACGGCGCGTCCGAGCTGCTGACCTTCCGCAAGGTGATGCTCCCCGTGGTGGCGCCTGGCGCGGCCGCCGCAGCCATCTACACGGCGATCATGACGTGGAACGAGTTCCTGTTCGGCCTGACCATGACGTCCGGCGGCACCACGTCGCCGATCACCGTGGGCATCGCGGCGCTGGTCCAGCCGTACGAGGCGAAGTGGGGTGAGATGGCAGCGGCCGGCAGTATCACCGCCATCCCCATCATCCTGCTGGCCATCATCGCGAGGCGGCGCATCGTGACCGGCATGACGCGCGGAGCAGTGAAGGGCTGATGTCGTGAGTCGACCGAACGTCGTAGTGATCCTCGCCGACGACATGGGGTTCTCTGACCTCGGTTGCTACGGCGGGGAGGTCGACACGCCCGCGGTGGACCAACTGGCCGAGCGGGGCGTGCGGTTCGCCAACTTCTACGCCACCCCGCGGTGCAGCCCGTCGCGCGCCTCTCTGCTCACCGGCCTGCACCCGCACCAGACCGGCATCGGCGTCCTCACCAACGACGACCGGCCGCGCGGCTATCCGGGCAACCTGAACAGGAACTGCGTCACACTCGCAGAAGTGTTGCGGGAGGCCGGCTACGCGACCGCGCTGTGCGGCAAGTGGCACCTGAGCTCGGACATGTGGAACGCCAACGACGCGTGGCCCACCAGGCGCGGGTTCGACCACTACTTCGGCACGCTCACCGGGTGCGGCAGCTTCTTCTGGCCGGGCACGCTGACCCGCGGCGAGCAGAGCGCGGAGCACGAGCCGTTGGGCAGGGAGTTCTACTACACCGACGCGATCAGCGACGAGGCCCAGCGCTTCGTACAGCGTCACGTGCACGACGCCCCGGAACAGCCGTTCTTCCTCTACCTCGCTTACACCGCGCCGCACTGGCCGTTGCACGCGCTCGAGGAGGACATCGACAAGTACGAGGGCACGTTCGACGCCGGCTGGGACGAGCTGCGGGAACGTCGCCTCGAACGCCTCGTGCAGCTCGGCCTGCTCCCGCCGGACACCCAGCTCAGCGACCGCGACCCGAGTCGGCCGGCCTGGGCGGACGAGCCCGACAAGGAGTGGCAGCTCGCCCGGATGCGCGCCTACGCCGCACAGATCGACCGGATGGACCAGGGCATCGCGCGCCTGCTCGCCACGCTCGACGAGACCGGCGTGCGCGACGACACCATCGTCGTGTTCCTCTCCGACAACGGGGCGTCCGACGAGGACCTGCCGAAGGTCGAGCTCGAACGGTTCCGCAAGCGGCACGACATCCTGCGCGTCACGACGAGGGACGGCAAGCCGGTGCACATCGGCAACACCGTCCATGTGACGCCGGGAGCGGAGGACACGTACGCGAGCTACGGACGCGCGTGGGCGAACCTCTCCACCACCCCGTTCCGCTACTACAAGCGGTGGGTGCACGAAGGCGGCATCGCCACCCCCATGGTGGTGTCGTGGCCGGCGGGCGGACTGGCGGAAGGCGACGTCGTGCGTGCCCCGTTCCAGCTGACCGACGTGCTGCCCACGATCATCGACGCGACCGGAGCCGAGTACCCCGACTCGTACGCCGGCCACACCATTCCCCCGGCAGAAGGCAGGTCGATGCTGCCGGCGCTCACGGGCGCCGACCAGGAGGCGGTGCCGCTGTTCTGGGAGCACACCGGCAACGTCGCCGTAAGGCGCGGCAGGTGGAAGCTCGTCCGTGAGTACGGCGACCCGTGGGAGCTGTACGACCTGGAGACCGACCGCACCGAGCTGGTCGACCTGGCCCCGGAACACCCGGAGATCGTGCAGGAGCTCGCCACCGCACACGAGAAGTGGGCCGACCGGGTCGGCGTCATCCCGTGGGAGGAGACGCTGGCCATCTACCAGGCGCGCGGCGAGGGCGACATGGAGGCAGCCGGCTGAACGTCTCTTCAAAATTCTTCCGGTAGCTGGCAGGCTGACGGCCACCTGGAAGACCCGAGGAGGCGCACCGATGCCGACCCGACCGCTCACCGTTCTGTTCCTGCCCGAGTCGGCGTACGGCCCGACGAACCAGTGCATCGGTCTCGGTGACCTGCTCGTCGAACGCGGCCACCGGGTGGTGTTCGCGAGTGAGTCGTCGTGGAAGGGCAAGCTGGAGCCGTACGGCTTCGAGGAGGCACTGGTCGATCTCGCGGAACCCGACCCTGCCGCCGCAGACGCGGACCCGGACAAGTTCTGGGCCGACTACATCGAGGAGACCGCACCGGAGTTCCGCAAGCCCACGATCGAGCAGCTCGACTCGTTCGTCCGCCCCACGCACCAGGCGCTCATCGACGGCGCGATGTACGCGGAGCAGCAGCTGCGCGACATCCTCGCGCGGGTGCGCCCGGACATCGTGGTGGAGGACAACGTCGTCTGCTTCCCTGCGCTCCGCACGTAGGTGCACCGTTCGTCCGCATAGTGAGCTGCAACCCGCTGGAGATGCGCGGCTCGGCGGTTCCGCCGACCTTCTCCGGGCTGCCGGCCGCCGACGACGGCCAGTGGCAACCGTTCCGCGCCGAGTTCGAGCGCAAGCTCCGCCCGCTGTGGACGACCTTCAACGAGTGGGTCGTCGCCCAGGGCGCGGAACCGTTGCCCGACCTGGAGTTCATGCACAGCTCCAACGCGGCGAACATCTACGTCTTCCCCGAAGAAGCCGACTACGTCGACGCCCGTCCGCTCGACCCGACGTGGCACCGCATCGACTCCAGCGTGCGCCGCACGGAGGACACGTACCAACTGCCCCCCGACTTCGTCGACCGACCGGCTGGCACTGCGCTCGTCTACCTCTCCCTCGGTTCGCTCGGCGGTGCCGACATCGACCTGATGCGCCGCCTCGTCGACGTGCTCGGCGACACGCGGCACAAGTTCGTCGTCAGCAAGGGCCCGCAGGCGGACCGGCTGGAGCTGGCGCCCAACATGGTCGGCGAACAGGCGCTGCCGCAGACCACGGTGATCCCGCAAGTCGACCTGGTCGTGACGCACGGCGGCAACAACACCACGACCGAGTGCCTGCATTTCGGCAAGCCGATGGTGTTGCTGCCGCTGTTCTGGGACCAGTACGACAACGCGCAGCGGATGGCCGAGCTCGGCTACGGCGTACGGCTGTCGACGTACGGTTTCGAGGCCGCCGAGCTGACCGCCGCCATCGACTCGCTGTACGCCGACGACGACCTGCTGCGCCGGATGACGGCGCTCGGCGAACGGATCCGGGCTCGTGACGGACTGCGTCGGGGTGCCGACCTGATCGAGCAGGTCGCGACGGTCGGGTTCGGACACGTGTCGCAGGATCAAATGCACGAGTAGGCGCCGGATCTCGGGTAGCGTGTAGTTGATCATGTCTTGGTCGCTGGTTCCGGTTCCCCTTTTGCGGCAAGGGTTTTCGTGCCGGCTAGCCAGGCGAGGGCGAGCATCGACAAGGTGATGTGGGCGTGCCAGGCTCGCCAGGTCCGCACCTGGTAGTGGTCGAGCCCGGCATCGT
>WHTA01000112.1 GCA_009379825.1 Streptosporangiales bacterium | reverse complement strand
CGCGTGGGGTGACCAGCATGAATGGCGTCATGGCAGGCGGTGCAGACGATCAGGGTCTTGCGTCGCCGTTTCGCCATGATGTGTATCCACGCCGGTTTCTCGTTCCTTCCTGCTCTGTCGAGGTCGGCGAGCTTGCGGATGTGGTGGACCTCCAATCGTTGGGTTGTCCCGCACAGTTCGCAGCGCCCGGCGATGAGCCGACCAATCAGCTCATTGCCGCTCGTCGTAAACAGGTTGGGTGAGCGGTCTACCAGGGCCGCTTTCTTCTGCCGCCGCAGTGGGATACCGCCGAATCTCGCGACCAGTGGTTCTTTACCTCCTCCGCGTTCGACCGTGGTCTGGAAGCACACTCGTGGCCCGTGCGGTGTGGCGATGGTGGTCTTGTACTTGCGGGCCATCTTCGCCACCGACGAGCCGTGTTTGCCAGCCAAGGTCTTCAGCAGTGAGGTCTCCATGACCCAATGCAGCCTGTTCAGGTGGCAGACATCGGCGGCCAGGAGGTAGTACTGAACAACACCCCTGTACTCGGCCTGATACTGCGAGATGATCGAGTAGTCCTGATCACTGAGCATCTGTGGCCGATGCCATGGCTTGCCATGGCACATATAAGGGGAGCACCTGCGCGTGATCGCGTCCTCGGGTACTCGTAGCCCGATCTCTCCGTTGATCGACCGCTTACCGTTGGTGAGCTTGTCATCAGCGTGCTGGGTCACGATGTTGTATCCGAGGAAGCGGGCCTTGCCCGTTCGGGCATGGGTGATCAGCGTTTTCTGTTCGGACAGTTCCAGTTTGAGCTCGTCGCGCAGGAACCGTCCGAGCAGCTGCTTGATCTGTACCGCTTCGGCCTTCGGTCCACTGAATCCGAGCAGAACGTCGTCTGCGTACCTGATGTAGCGCAGCCGGCGGTAGCCAGGATCGCAGGGATCCTTGCTAGGGAGTGATCGACGGTGCAGGCGCGCTGCCCGCACCGCCGCCCGGTCTCCGCGTCGGCGGGCGCTACGGATGGCAGCCGAGTCCCGTGCATACTCCGGGTTCTCCGCCCGGCGTACGCCTCGGTTGAACAGCGGTAGCAGCTGTGTCTCGACGTATCTGTCCAGTCGGTCCAGATAAATATTGGACAGGATCGGTGATGCGGTACCACCTTGGGGGACGCCGCTCAGCGTGGCACCCCACTTCCAGTCCTCCAAGTACCCGGCCGACAACATTCCACCCACCAGCCGCAGGAACCGGTTATCGTGGATTTTCTCGCCCAGCGCGTCGAGCATGATCGAATGATCGAGCGACTCGAAACACCGGGCGATATCGCCCTCGATAAACCACGCCGTCCCGTTCCAGACATCCACCACTTCCTGCAAGACAGTGTGGCAGCCCCGGCCGGGACGGAAACCATGGGAGTGCTCGGAGAATTGGACGTCGTAGTACGCGTTCAACAGCGCACGAACAACTTCGGCCAGTAACTTGTCCGACCACGTTGGAAGCCCCAACGGGCGCCGCTTCCCATCGCGTTTTGGCACGTAGGTGCGGCGGACCGGGCTCCACCGCCACCGTTCAGACCGAACGGCGTCGATGATCGCATCGATCTTTGCCAGGGACATTCCATCCACGGTTTCCCCGGTGACCCCCGCCGTCATCGCACCCGCATTGGAGTACAACTTGCGGTAGGCCAGCACATACAGCTGCGGGTTGAACAGTTGCCGATACAGCCGTTCCAGCGGCAGACCACGCCTGCCGCGCTCACGAAGGACACCCAGTACCGTTTCGGCGTTCTGCATATTTCGCATACCTCCCGGTCTTCAGTATCCGAATCACCTGAGCCACTTCGCCCTGTGGACGGCTTTCCCGTCCTCCCCGACAGGTCGTTACTCCTGCGACTACTATTGGCTCTCCGTTACCATAGGGCTCGCACCCCTTAGGCAATCCCGTGGTACGGCCTCGTCGTACGTATCGAGCGTGACTTAGGCAATCCACTCATCTCCTTGGATGTCCTCGCTGGACATCGCCCGCGCCCCTGAAGGTTGCGCCGACCTACATTCCATGCCGAAGCAGGGCACGGCATCGGTTTCAAGCGTCGTTCCGATGGATGCGCGTACTCACCGTCTGGAGATTGGATTTCAAGCAATACAGCCTTTACCAATATCACGCGGGCCCCGCAGCGCATCGCGTTTGACGCTTTCGACGACCGCTGCTTTCCTGGCATGCTACTGTCCCCTTCACCTTTCGGATCCAGGTAAGCCATCAGGCCCAGAAACAACCTCCCATTTCTCCCGACTGTGTCGGGGATACGACAAAGCGCCGCACGGCGCACGATGTACACCCGCCTGGTCGGCCTGGCCCGGTAGCGCCCCGCATGCAGCCGATCATGCAGGTCGAGGAGGTTGTCCTCCAGGTCCTGCCCGTAGGCCGCCCACGTCACCTCGTCCACCCCCGCCGCAGCATTCGGGTTGATCGCCCGATACGCCGCCCGAAGCCGGTCGATGGTCACGTGGTGCAACAGCGCGGTGAACCGTGCCTCCTTATCTCGTACTGCCACTTGCCGCACACGATCCAGCGCACTGGGCGCATCTTGCCCGGCCCTGTGTCCGGGACGCGTTTTGCTGGCCGTGTTCCCCTTGGCCGGTCCCCTTACCTCCCCCGCCTCCGCAGCCGTAGCCTTGTTCGGCGGGTTCGCAGGTACTACGGGACCGTCCGACTGCCCATGACCGTTCATCCCAGCATTACCGCCTCGGCGTTGCCTGGGCGGCCCGTCCGGTGATCAGCCGGCCGGGCGGACATGGGCTCTCCCGGTTCTCGCGCATGAAGGTTCCGTACATGCCCTGGTTCTTTGACCACGCGGGGTCCGACGGTGGCTCGCGATAGCGCCACCGCCAATGTTGCCTTCCGCCATTCCGACAGCGTGGACACCCCGAAACGCACATTTCGTGGCTCAATAGCCCGGCCTGCACGTACCCCTGCCAACGCTTCGCCGCCACCCTCACGGACAACGACGCATGACTCGGGGCCGCCGCGGGTCGCTAGCCCTTCGACGTAGAGCTCTTCCATCTCCTCCTCCATGCCGGTTTATCCCGGCGCTCCGAAACGTGTGCCAGAACCGGAAACGCCGCCCCGTGTGCTGCCTTATCTACCAGGCCCCGGAGTGGCGCGGCCAGCACCGCGCCACCTGCCCCAAGGTGCCGGTCGCCGAGACCATCACCCGCACACGCGCCTGGCTCGGCTGACGCCCCCACTCGCCCCGCCCGTACCTCCCCGCGCTCACCGTGCTGCGCATGCTCCACAACGGCAATCCCTGGATCCCAGCCACCACCGGCTAATCAGCTGAGTAGTTACGTTCAGCTCACCTCCGTTGGTTACCTGAGGTCGTAGCTGAACGAACAAGGTCTTGGCTAAACGATCGCTTAGCGTTAATGTGCGAAGCCACGCTACCTATGGGAGTCCGGTGTGAGCACAAAGAACGAGCTGCCGACCGTCGCGCGGCCCCCGTCCACGTGGCGACAGTGGATCAGCAGTATCGGCCCTGGTTTCTTCGTCGCGATGGCCTGGCTCGGCACGGGCGATCTCATCGACAACTCCGTCGCCGGCGCGAACTACGGCTACGCGCTGCTGTGGGCACTCGTAGTCGCATTGGTGGCCAAGTTCTTCTTCGTCAACGCGCTCAGCAAGTACCAACTGGGGAACGTGCACGGTGACGACAGCCCGATGCAGGGCTTCGCGCGCGCATGGCGTCCGCTCTCGCTGCTCGTCGCCATCTCGATCGGCGTGCTGATCTTCGTCTACGAGTCGTACTTCATCGTGGGTGCAGGCACCGCCATCCACCACCTCACCGGTCAGGCGGTGGGCGGTGAGTACGGCATCTTCCTCTGGTCCGTGGTCGCGGTCGCGGCGAGCATCGGCATCCTGTTCAGCGGGCGCGAGTACCGGATCATGGAGGTGTTCGCCCGCGTCACCGTCGCGCTCCTAGTGCTCACCTTCGTGATCTCCGCGGTGATCCACGGTCCGGACCTCGTCGAGGTCGGCAAGGGTCTGCTGTACGAACTTCCGGCGAACAAGGGAGCGTTCGGGTCGATCATCCTTGCGGTCGCCATCATGGGAGCCGTCGGCGTCACTCCGGCCACGGTCATCTACTGCTACGCCATCCGCGAACGAGGCTGGCGGGGGCCGGAGTTCAGGAAGCTCGCCGTCGTCGACGCACTGCTCGCTGTCGCTGCGATCGCAGTGATCGACATCTCCATTTGGGTGACCGCCGCGCAGACCATGTACGGCTCAGGCGACCTGATCGACGGCACCGACGGTCTGGTGCTCATGATGGAGCGCGCGATGGGACCTGCAGGTCCCGTGCTGATGTGGCTCGCGGTCTTCTTCGTGACGTTCAGCTCGATGGCGTCCACCGCGTACATCTACAGCAAGGTGGTCGCTGACGGGATCCGCTACAGCCGGCGCAACCAATCGGCGGGCTCGGGAGAGTCGACCAGGTTCGTCCACCGCCTGGCGATCGTGGGGCTGGTCCTGCCGCTCGTGTTCTCGCTGCCGCAGGCTCCGGACTTCGTCATCCTGACCGTGCTCGGATCGGCGATCTCGGTGGCCTGCGTCCCGCTCGTCGTAGCAGGCATCTTCTACGTCACGAGCAGCCGACGGCACATGCGACCGGAGAGCGTCAACAAGCCGTGGGAGATCGTTGCGTTGCTCGTGATCTCGGCACTCGCGGTGGTGGCGGTGTACGGACTCGGCCGTGGTCTCGTGGAAAGCTTGGCAGGGATCGCGGGTTAGGGGGACGGCGAGATTGGTCGACGGGTTGGCGGCGTTGTACCGGCCGGAGTCGATTGCGGTGATCGGTGCATCCGACGACCCGGACAAGGTCGGTGGCCGGTCCATCGGATACCTCGACGAGTACGGGTTCCGGGGCAACGTCTTCCCCGTGAACCCCAATCGGGACACGGTTCAGGGCATCAAGGCCTATCACAGCGTGGCCGAGATCGACGCCGAGATCGACGTCGCGATCATCGCCACCCCGGCCGCCAAGGTGTTGGGACACCTGGAGGAGTGCGGCAAACGCGGAGTGCGGGCTTGCATCGTCTTCAGCTCGGGCTTCGGCGAGGTCGACGAGGCGGGCAGGCAGCAGCAGGACCAGTTCGTCGAGGTCGCACGGCGGTACTCGATGCGCGTACTCGGACCGAACTGTCAGGGTGTCGCCAACATGGGCACAAGCGGCATCGCCGCGTTCTCGACCTGCTTTTCGACCAATCGTGTGCGCGACGGTGCGATTGCGATCGTGAGCCAGAGCGGTGCGGTCGCCGGGATGCTCTCCGACATCCAGCACGACCGTCCGGCCGGCATCAGGTTCTGGGCGGCTACCGGCAACGAAGCCGACGTAGGCGTGGCCGAACTCGTCGACCAGGCGCTGCAGGACCCTGCGGTTCGCGTTGTCGAGGTCTACTGCGAGCACCTGAAGAACGCCGACCTGCTCGCCCGAGCCGCGCGGCGTGCCGCGCAGGCCGGCAAGACCATCCTCATGCTCAAGGCGGGGGTGACCCCCGCAGGTACCGGAGCAGCCGGTTCACACACCGGTGCGCTCGCCCAGGACGATGCCGTCGTCGACGCGTTCCTGCGCCACCACGGGATCGTCCGTGTGCAGAGCCTGCAACAGCTCGCGGACTACGCTCAAGTGTTCGCGAGCCCCAAACCGGCATCAGGTAACCGGCTCGCCATCCTGACGAACTCCGGTGGGCTCGGTGTGATGATGGCCGACCGTTGCGCACGGGCCGGGTTGGAGTTGGCGGAGCTGCGCCCAGCGACCAGGAGCGCGCTGGCTGAGTACCTGCCCGCGTTCGCCGCGACGGGCAACCCGATCGACGTCACGGCCGAGCTGTTGGCGAACAGCCGGCTGCTCGGCCAGACGCTCACCGTTCTCGCCGCCGATCCAGGGATCGACACAATCGTCGTTGCGTTGGGAATCCTCGGGAAGGGCTACGACGTCGAGCAGATCGTCGAGGATCTCGACGAGGTGAACCGGACGGCCGAAGCAACGCTCGCCGTCTGCTGGATCGGCGGGGTGGAGTACGGCGTCGAGGAGCTCGTTCGCCGCGGGGTGGCCACCTTCACCGACGACGCCGCATGTATGTACGCGCTCGGGCGCTACGCGAGTCATGGGCGGCAGCGGGAACTGAGGGCTATGCGCGAGGAACCGGCGGCCACAGGCGCGCCGGGTCTCTCGGCGTGGACCGGCGTTGCGTCCGCTAGCGGCTTCCTGAGCGAGAACGCGAGCAAGCAGCTGCTGCGGAGTTGGGATCTGCCGGTCGTCGACGGCCACCTCGTGCAGACCGCGGACGAGGCCGTGGCGGCTGCCGGGCGGCTCGGCTATCCAGTTGTCCTGAAGCTGTGCTCGGCCGAGGTGACGCACAAGACCGAACTGGGATTGGTGTGTACCGGCCTGGCCACGGTGACGGAGGTGCGCGCCGCCGCAGAGAGCGTCAGGACGCGAGCTGACGAGGCCGGCGTCGACCCGGTCGAGGGGCTGCTCGTCGAGGCGATGGCCGAGGGGGCGGTCGAGATCGCGCTCGGGGCGAGGCGGGATCCGAACTTCGGCATGGTCATGTTGCTCGCTGCCGGTGGTGTGCATGTGGAGGCGCTCGCGGACTTCCAGCTCGTGTTCCCCTCGGCGAGCCGCACCGAGTTCTTGGAGGCGATCCGGGCGCTGGGCATCCACCCGGTGCTCGCCAACTACCGCGGCATCGGGCCACTGGACGAAGCGGCGCTCGCGGACCTGTTGGCAGCCTTCGCCACCCGGATCGCCGCCGCCGGCAGCGAGGTGGCCGAGGTCGACCTCAACCCGGTGTTCGTCGCTGCCGCTGGCCGTGGCGTGACGATCGCGGACGCGCTGATCAGGCTCGACGACGGAGGTGCGTGGTGACGCCGGAACATCTGCACATCGACGACCGGGACGGCGTCCGCACGATCACGTTGAACCGGCCAGACTCGCTGAACGCCCTCACCTACGACGTCCTCGACGAACTCGACGCCGCGGCCGAGGCGGCGCACTCCGACCCGAACGTGCGGGTCGTCGTCGTCAGGGGTGCGGGACGGGCGTTCTGCGCCGGGGACGACCTGACCGGCATGGGCACCCCCACGACGCCGATCCCTGACGACGCGAACCTCCGAGCCGAGCTCGGCTACACCAGGTTCGTCCTCGCGCTGCGGCGGCTGGCGAAGCCGGTCATCGGCCAGGTGCACGGCTACGCCATGGGAGCGGGCTGCGACCTGGTGCTGGCGTGCGACCTGGTTGTCGCGGCCGAGGGCACGCAGTTCGGTCTGTCCTTCGCGCGGCGCGGCATGGTCGGCGGGACGTGCCTGCTTCCTCAGCTGGTGGGCTACCAGAAGGCGTGCGATCTGCTGTTCACTGGACGCACGTTCGACGTGTCCGAGGCGCAGCAGTTGGGCATCGTGACCGCGGTCGTGCCCGCCGAGCAGCTCGATGACGAAGTGCGAACGCGGGCGGCAGCGCTCGCGAGGGGGCCAACGGCAGCGCTAGGTCTGGCCAAGCGCGCCATCAACCAGAGCATCGGGATGCCGCTGGAGAACGCGGTCGAAATGCAACGGCACGTCACGGCGAGTATGTACCACACCCACGACTACGAAGAGGGCAGAGCGGCCTTCAAGCAGCGCCGCGAGCCGGACTACAGGGGCCGGTGAGCCGGCGCCGGGAGGAGGTCTCAGCCAGATGCCGCGTATCGCCCAGGAGTTCGTCGACTTCCCGTACGACGAGCTGCAGTTGGACCAGGTGTGGACGTCGACCTACGAGATCGCTGCCGAGCTCGTCGACGCCTACGACCGCCAGGTCGGCGCCCATCGGCAGTCGAGCCGCCGTACCGCGCCGCCCTGGGTCTTCTGCACCTTCCTGCCGATGTACCGGGCGCTTGGCGGACGGATGGAACAGGGGTCGGTGCACGTTCAACAGACTGCGGAGCACCACGCCGTCACGTACGTGGGTGAGGTGCTCGACGTCGAGGTGCGGGTGAGTGACAAGCGCGAGCGCGACGGCCGCAAGCGCGTCGCGCTGGAGACGAGCTACCGCGGCGCCGAGCGCGACCTGCGGTGCAGAGTGCACACCACGTTGCTCTGGGGGTATTCGGGATGACGGACTACGGCTCGACGGCCACTGTTTTCAGTCAGGACGACCTCGACGCGTTCGGCATCGTCAGCGGCGGCACCGGTCTCATCCACACCGAACCGGAGTACGCGCGCACGACGTCGTTCGGCGCCACGCTGGTCCAGGGCATCTACCTGCTCGCCGTCGTGGAGAGGCAGCTCTGCGAGCTCGTGCCCAACTGGGCCGATGGCGGCACCATCTCGGTCAAGTTCGTGTCCCCGGTGAAGACCGGCGACGAGTTCCGCGTGCACTTCGCCTCCGACCCGGACGAGCAGAACCGCGTCCAGATCGAGGCTCACGCCGGCGACCGGGTCGCGCTTGCCGGCACCGCGCAGCTGCCCGCCTGAGTTCAGGCGCGGGCTCAGCTGTCGTCGGGGAGCATGTCGCGCTGGCGCGTGCGGGCCTCGCGCACGAGGGTTGTCACGGCATCCTGCTGTGCCGACGCCGCCTGGTAGGGGACGCGGCGCACGTAGCGGCCGTCGCCGACCAACAGTCGCGCTGGGTCGGTGAGCAGGGCGCCCTTGTGGAACACCAGGCTGACGCCGGTCTTCGCGACCGCGATCGCGCACACCCAGTGGTGCCAGTCGGCCGCGGCGGCGAACGTCAGCCGCCCCCACTTGACGGCCTCGTGCAGCTCGGCGGCGGCACGCACGATCGCAGCCAGCTCCGGGGTCTGAGGTGCAGCGGTACAGGAACCTCCGCTAAGGCCGCTGGTCTTGGGTGTCGTGCTGTTCTCTAGGTTTGACCGCCATGCCGGTGGAGTTCCTCAGTGATGAGCAGGTGGCGGCGTACGGCCGGTTCGACGGGCCGCCGGCGCGGTCCGAGCTGGAGCGGTTCTTCTTCCTCGACGACGCGGACCGGCAAGTGGTACGGCGTCGGCGGGGTAAGCACAATCGGCTGGGGTTCGCGCTGCAGCTGGGCACGGTGCGCTTCCTCGGAACGTTCCTGGCGGACCCGGTCGAGGTGCCATGGCCGGTGGTCGAGTACGTCGCGGGCCGGCTGGGGCTACCGGACGCCTCGGTGGTCAAGGCGTACTCCGAGCGGCCGGCGACGCAGTGGGAGCACACCGCGGAGATCCGTGCCGTCTACGGCTACCTCGACTTCATGGGCGGGGAACGTGGCCTGCGTGAGTTCCTGGGTGCCCGGGCGTGGACACGTCCGGAGCGCCCGAGCGAACTGTTCGACCATGCGGTGGCCTGGCTGCGTGCGGGCCGGGTGCTGCTGCCGGGGGTGAGCGTGTTGGCCCGGCTGGTGGCCGAGGTCCGGGCCGAGACCACCGACCGGCTTCACCGGGTCCTCGCGGAACCGGTCGAGGCTGCGTTGCGCACGCGGCTGGAGAGTCTGCTCCTGGTCCCGGACGGGGCCCGGGTCTCGGAGCTGGACCGGCTGCGTCGGGCACCCGACGCGCGCGTCAGGCCCGGAGATGGTGCGTGCGCTGGATCGGGCCGGCGAGATCCTCGGGGTGGGCGCCGGCTCTGTGGACGTCGGCGGGGTGCCGCCGGCGCGGGTCGAGGTGCTGGCCCGGCAGGGCCTGACCAGCAACGCTGCGATGCTACGGCGGCTCCCTGAGGTGCGGCGGACCGCGACGCTGGTCGCGACGGCCCGCGCGCTTGAGGTCGCCGCCGTCGACGACGCTCTGGACCTGTTCGCAGTGCTGATGACCAGCAAGCTGCTCGCCGCCGCGGAGCGGTCCTCGATCAAGGAACGGCTGCGGTCGCTGCCGCAGCTGCGACAGGCCTCGATCACCCTGGCCGCCGCGGCGCGGGCGCTGCTCGAGGTCGCCGACGGTGGCAGCGGTGAGGTGCTGGACCCGGCCGCGGCGTGGTCTCGGTTGCTGGTCGCGGTGCCGCGGGAGCGGTTGGCGGCCGCGGTGGCCACGGTCGATGAGCTCGCACCGGATGCCGACGACGATACGGACGCGGCTACCCGAGCCGAGCTGGTGAAGCGCTACGCCACGGTCCGGCCGTTTCTGGCGATGCTGGCCGAGGTGGTGCCGTTCGACGCGACCGAGGCGGGCCGACCGGTGCTGGTCGCGGTACAGGGCCTCGCGGAGCTGGCAGGGCGCCGGCGGATCCGCCATGAGCAGTTCGTCGCATTCGTCGGCGCTGAGGTGGTGGGGAAGGTGGTGATCGGGTCGTGGCGGCCACTGGTGTTCGCCAACCCCGACCTGGCCGAGGGCGCGGTCGACTTGCGCGCCTACACCCTGTGTGTGCTGGAGGCGCTGCACCGTGGACTGCGTCGCCGCGACGTCTACGCGGTCGGCTCGGCGCGGTGGGGTGACCCGCGGGCACGGCTGCTGGACGGCCCGGCGTGGGAGCAGGCCCGGCCGCGGGTGCTCACCGCGCTGCGCCTCAGCGACGCCGCCCAGCCCCACCTCCGTGACCTGGCCGACCGCCTTGACACCGCCTATACCGGTCTCGCGGCCAAGCTCGCCCCGTCCGGGCAGCGCCCGACCGACATACCGGTCCGTCTCGAGCCCGGCCTGGACGGCCGGATGCGGCTGCACCTGGCCCGCCTCGACGCGGTGCCGGAGCCGGCCTCGCTGGTGGCGTTGCGGGAACGGGTGGCCGCGATGCTGCCGCGGGTCGACCTGCCCGAGGTGCTGCTCGAGGTCGACGCCTGGACCGGCTACCTGGGCGGGTTCACCCACCTCGCCGAGACCGGCACCCGGATGGACGACCTCACCGTCTCGATGGCGGCGGTGCTGGTCGCCGAGGGCTGCAACCTCGGCCTAGCCCCGGTGGTCAAGCCCGGCCAGCCGGCGCTGACCCGCGACCGGCTCTCCCACGTGGCCCAGAACTACCTGCGCAGCGAGACCCTCGCGTCCGCGAACGCCCAGCTGATCAAGGCGCAGGCCGGCATCGAGGTGGCACGGCTGTGGGGCGGCGGACTGGTCGCCTCGGTCGACGGGTTGCGCTTCGTCGTCCCCATCCGCACCCTCGACGCTGGCCCGAACCCCCGCTACTTCGGGCAACGCCGCGGCATCACGTGGCTGAACGCGATCAACGACCAGGTCGCCGGAATCGGCGCCGTCGTGGTCACCGGCACCATGCGGGACTCCCTGCACGTCCTCGACGTCATCCTCAACCGCGACGGCGGCCCCGCCCCCGAGCTCGTCGCGACCGACACCGCGTCCTACTCCGACATCGTGTTCGGGCTGTTCCGGCTGCTCGGCTACCAGTTCAGCCCGCGGATCGCCGACCTCCCCGACCAGCGGCTGTGGCGCCTCACCCTGCCCGGCACGCCGGCCGCAGACTACGGGCCGCTCAACGCGGTCGCCCGTCACCACCTCTCCTACGAACGGATCCGCACCCACTGGCCGGACATGCTCCGAGTCGCCGGGTCCCTGCACACCGGCACCGTCACCGGCTACGACCTGCTGCGGATGCTCGGCCGCGACGGGCACCCCAGCCCGCTCGGCACCGCGTTCGCCGAGTACGGGCGGGCGGCGAAGACACTGCACCTGCTGGCCATGTGCGACCCCGACGACGAGACCTACCGGCGCACCGTGCACACGCAACTCACCGTGCAGGAGTCCCGGCACCGCCTCGCCCGCAAGATCTTCCACGGCCAACGCGGCGAACTGCGCCAGCGCTACCGCGACGGCCAAGAGGACCAGCTCGGCGCGCTCGGACTGGTCCTCAACGCCGCAGTACTGTGGAACACCCGCTACACCGACGCCGCCCTGGCCCAGCTCCGCGCTGACGGCTACCCCGTCCTCGCCGAGGACGTCGCCCGGCTGTCCCCGCTCGTCGATAGCCACCTCAACGTGCACGGCCGCTACGCGTTCACCCCACCCACCGGCGACGGCCTCCGGCCGCTCCGAGACCCTGCCGTCGCGGCCGACGACGAGTAGGGTTTTAGCGGGTCCGGACAGAATCCTCCTCGTTGATGCCATTGACGGCTTGGGCCAGCCGGATCGCGGGAGCGTTGGCCGGGTACCAGTCGCCGCGGTGGGTACCAGCAGCAGTCACTCGGGCGCCGCGGCACGAGATGCCGGTCGTCGCGCCGGAGGCGACGGTCAGGTAGTCCGCGGCGTACCGGCAGTGGTAGTCACGGTTGTCCGGCATCCACTCCCCCGGCCCAGAATCGCTCTTGGACATGTTCGCCGACCCGTCCACGGCACGCAGGTTATCCAGGTCGTTCGCGAACTGCACTCGGCGCGGCAGCGGCCACCGATGCGCGCCCATGTCCCAGGCCTGCGCCAAAGGGTAGACGTGGTCGATCTGCACGTCCCAGGCCGGAGTTCCGCAGTTCGTAGGCAGATGGGTGGAGCTGGGATCGCGTTTGGCCTGGTGAGCGCGGTGAAGGTCACCGCGAAGCTGGAAACCGTGTAGGCACACACATTCGGCGTGTCATTCAGCTAACACAGGTGTTCT
>WHTA01000111.1 GCA_009379825.1 Streptosporangiales bacterium | reverse complement strand
TCCCACAACGTCGGCTGATCATTTACAGTACGAAACACGATGGCCTCGACCCCTTCTCACCCAAGGGTTCGAGGCCATCCTCTCGACGAACAAACCCCCACTCAGAGACCGCCACGCCCCGACTTTTTCAGGTCGAAGTAGCTACGGGCCTGCGCGCCGACGATCGTCGCCCGGCCGAGGGCGAGCTCGTCGAGCGCGCGGAGCGCCTCGTCGCGGGACTTGTCGCCGAACGCCGTGCTGGCGGTCAGCGGCACCCCGAAGAACGCGCTCGTCCTGGCCTGGTCGAGCGCCCCCCACACGCCGCGGAGCCGGCCGACCCGGTCATCGCGCGGCACCACGCACAGCGCCTGCTCGAGGAACCACCGCTTGGCGCGGATCTCGGCGATGAGCTCCCACGGTAGTTCCACGGCGCGGGCAGGCACCTTCTGCGACCGGACCCAGACGCCGTGCCGGTCGGCGCCAAGCAACGGCCCGCCGCCGAGATGCGCGAACCCCCGGAACCCGAAGGCGACGATGTAGATCGCGAGGCTGATCACCAGCACCAACATGGCCAGCGGGAGTCGGCCGGTTGCCGCGACACCTGCCGCTGGTGCGAGCAGCACCAGCAGCGAGAGCACGAACAGCAACCACGCGCGGCCCTTCCGCGGCGAGATGACGAGCGGCAGGTCGCCCGGGATCCGCCTGGCGGTCTTGAGCACGGGTGCCTTGCTCGACGGGCCGGGTGCGACCGGCAACTGGGGCAGCGGCAGCCGTTCGGCGATGCTGCCCTCTTCGCTGCTCTTCGGTGGGTCGACGACGGGGACCGGCGGTGCGACCTGCCGGGGTGGCTGCGGCATCGGCCACTGGCCGCGCGGCGGCATCGGCGGCGGCTGCGGTGGCGCCGGCTGCATCGCGGCCGGGTACACCACCACCGGCTGGACCGGCACCGGGTAGCCGTACCCAGGCGGTGGACCGCCGGCCGGTGGCTGTGCACCTGGTGGCATCGGCGGCCGGTCAGGAGGGTGCCAACCGCCGTGCTGTGGCTGTGTCACGCGCCCCCCGACGGACGAGTCGTAGCTGCTTTCTTGTCGCAACGGTAGCAAGCGTTGTCGCGATGCGGGGTAGCCTCGGCACCTCGTAGCGTTGGCTGGTCGAGGGAGGAGGCTGCGTTGACTGCGCGATGTGCCGGGTGCGGTAGCTCGTTGAGTGATGAGGCGACCGTCTGCGACCAGTGCGGTGGCGCGGTCACCAGGTCGACGCCGGCCCAGTCCATGCCTCCCGTGCCGCCGTCCGCGCCGCAGCCGCTGCCGGACGAGCCTGGGCAGCGCCCGGCCGCCTCGAGTGTCTCTACGGCCCGTCCCGAGCCGGTGGAGGAGGAGCTGCAGGCGGGCCGTGCCGCTACGTTCCAGCTGCCCGACCTGCGCAACAAGAAGCTCTGGGTCGTCGCCGGCGCGGCCGCCGTCGTGGTGGCGCTCGTCGCGGTGGTCGGGGTCGTGGTGGTGACCCGCGGCGAGGAGGCCCCCGGCCCGAAGGCGACCGTGCGCGCGTTCTTCGATGCGCTCCGGTCGCGGGACGCGACCAAGGCGCTGGCCCACGTGGAGGACGAGGGCGGCTCGCTGGGCTGGTCGCCGCCGTCGGAGGTACTGCTCTCCGACAAGGCCCTCGACTCGAAGTGGTACAAGCCGCCGAAGAACGTCCAGCTAGGCGATCCGGTCCAGGCGAAGGACGGCGACGGGGTCGTCGTCAACGTGACCTACACGGTCGCCGGCGAGACGGTGACCAAGCCGCTGCGCCTCTACCTGGAGGAGGGCGACGAGGAGGCGGGTACGCCCGACCGCTGGCTGCTCAGCCGGTGGGAGGAGCAGGGCGTGACCGGCACCCTCTACCTCACGATCACCGCGCCGGAGTACGAGATCAACGGGGTCGCGTTCACCACGAAGGAGACCCAGCAGGCGGTGCAGGCCGAGCAGATGGTCGTGGTCGGCGCGTTCCCCGGCACGTACCGGGTCGGCGTGCCCAAGGGCCCGCTGGTCACTGCGGAGCCGCGGCGGGTGGGCGTGCTGACCAACGAGGACGGCCAGGAGCTGACCATCCCGACGGAGCTGAAGAAGTCCGGGGTGACGGGGGTGCGCCGCCAGGTGAAGGCGTACGTGGACAAGTGCGCCGCGCAGAAGGTGCTCGACCCACAGATCGACGGGCGGGAATGCCCGTTCACCTCGTACGGGAGCGTGGAAGGCGCGGACGAGGACCAGCGGCTGATCAGCTGGACCGTGCAGGAGTACCCGAAGTTCGACGTCGAGCTGACCGAGGCGGAAAGCGGCGGCGTCTACGTCTCCCCGGGCGGCGAGCGGGAGGACCAGGGCGTCGTGGACCTGAAGTACACGGCCAACGACGGGTTCACCCGCAAGGAGGTGCACCCGAGCCAGACCCAGCGGTTCAGCATCGAGGGCCCGGTGGCCGTGAAGAACGGCAAGATCACCTGGACGCCGCGTACCTAGCAAGAGTTACCGCCGGCGCGCCCCCCGGGTGCGCCGGCGGCAGCTGGTCAGAAGGACGCCTCGTCCAGGTCCATCAGTTCGAGCGTGGTGCTCTCCAGCGCCTTGCGCTCGGCCCGGATGGTCGGCAGCCGGTTGGTGGCGAAGAACCTCGCGGTGGCGAGCTTGCCCTGGTAGAAGCGCTGGTCGCGCTCGCTGCCGCCGCCGGTGAGCGCGTCGAGCGCCACCTCGGCCTGGCGCAGCAGCAGCCAGCCGACGACCAGGTCGCCCATCACGGTGAGCAGGCGGGTCGTGTTCAGGCCGACCTTGTAGAGCTCGGTAGCCTTGCCCTCCCCCTGGGAGGCCATCGCCCACCCGAACATCTGGCCCACCATCGCCTGGACGTCCTCGAGGCCGCGGCCGAGCGCCGCGCGCTCCTCCTTGAGCTGCCCGTTCCCTGCGTCGCTCTCCACGAACTCCTTGATCTCGTTGCCCAGCCGCATCAGTGCCTGCGCCTGGTCCTTCACGATCTTTCGGAAGAACAGGTCCTGGCCCTGGATGCCGGTGGTGCCCTCGTAGAGGGTGTCGATCTTCGCGTCCCTGATGTACTGCTCGATCGGGTAGTCCTGCAGGTAGCCGGACCCGCCGTAGGTCTGCAGTGCCACCGAGAGCAGCTCGTACGACTTCTCCGAGCCGAAGCCCTTGACCAACGGCAGCAGCAGATCGTTCATCTTCTCGGCCTCGTCGTCGGTGCGACCATCGGCCTCCGCGATGAAGACCTGGTCCTGGAACGTCGAGGTGTAGATGACGAGCGCGCGCAGCCCCTCCGCGTACGCCTTCTGCAGCATCAGCATGCGGCGTACGTCCGGGTGGTGCGTGGTGGTCACCCGCGGCGCGGCCTTGTCCGTCGCCCGGGTGAGGTCGGCGCCCTGCACGCGCTCCTTCGCGTAGTCGAGCGCGTTCAGGTACGCGGTGGACAGGGTGGCGATGGCCTTGGTGCCGACGAGCATCCGGGCGAACTCGATGACCATGAACATCTGCCTGATGCCGTCGTGTACGTCGCCGAGCAGGTAGCCGACGGCCGGGTGCTTCTCGCCGAAACGCAGCTCGCACGTGGTGGAGACCTTGAGCCCCATCTTGTGCTCGACGTTCGCGACGTACACGCCGTTGCGCTCGCCGAGGTTGCCCTCGTCGTCGTGGTGGTACTTCGGCACGATGAACAGCGACAGGTCCTTGGTGCCAGGGCCGGCGCCCTCCGGGCGGGCGAGCACGAAGTGGATGATGTTCTCGGAGAGGTCGTGCTCACCGCTGGTGATGAAGCGCTTGACGCCCTCGATGTGCCAGCTGCCGTCCTCCTGCTGCACGGCCTTGGTGCGACCGGCGCCTACGTCGGAGCCGGCGTCTGGCTCGGTGAGCACCATGGTGGCCGCCCACCGCCTGTCGATCATCAGCTGGGCGAGCTTCAGCTGTTCCGGCGTGCCCATCCGCTCGAGTACGTGGGCGAAGTTCGGCCCGGTCGCGTACATCGCGACGGCTGGGTTGGCGCCGAGCAGCAGCTCCGCCGCCGCCCACTTGAGGCTGCGCGGAGCCATGGTGCCGCCGATGCGCTCGGGGATGTCCATCCGCCACCACTCCGCGTCCATCCAGGCGTGGTACGAGCGCTTGAACGCCTCGGGCAGGGTGACCGTGCCGGCGTCCTTGTCCCACACCGGTGGGTTGCGGTCGGACTCGAGCAGGGACTCCGCCAGCTCGCCTGTGGCCAGCCGCTCGACTTCGCCGAGGATGTCGCGTGCCGTGTCTTCGTCGAGGTCGGCGAACGGTTCGGCGCCGAGGATCTGGTGGCGCGCGAAGACCTCGAACAGGTTGAACTCGAGATCGCGCAGGTTGCTCCTGTAGTGCCCCATGGGTCCGTCCAGTAGTCGCTGGCAGTTGGCGTACTCATCGGTAACAAGATCTATGTTACCCGACGGTAACTAGGTGACAAGTACTCCTGCCCAACTTGCTGACGAATATGCCGAGGGGGTGCTCCCCAGTGCGGAGCACCCCCTCGGACGACAGCCGCGCCGCTCGGCAGGGCGGCTGGGCGCCACCGCAATGCGGCGACGTCCTGCTGCCGGGCACCGCCTTGCCGAGTGCGGGCTCCTCTGACGACGCCGGGCTCGTCGACCAGGTTGTCATCGTCGCAAGATTCTCTCGATCGGTTTGCTCGTCAAGACGCGTATTTTCCAGGAGGCCTGCTGTGACAACGAATGCACTAGGCACTACCCTGCATGCTGTAGTGCATGGGGGACACACATGTTCGGGGGTGCCGCCAGCCGGCGGCACCCCCGAACATGTCTACTGAGCCGGACCTCGGGGTCTAGTTCGTCTTGCCGATGGCCGCGCCGAAGTTGTTGCCGGCCGCCGGGGACTGCGACTTCAACGGCTTGGACGGGGCGGGCCCGCCAGGCAGGCCGTCGATGACGACGCCCGCGCCGTCGTTCTCACCAGTGGTGCCGACGAGCACATCGCCCAACCAGCCGTCCTCGCCTGCACTGCCCATCCCGTACAGCGCGTTCCCCATGGTCGCGCCGAACCGGTCACGGGCCTCTGCCGTGCCCGGCACGCCCTGGGTGTCCTGGTTCCAGCCCTGGCCGCCGCCGAGCGACTGCACAGCACCGGCGTTGCGGATACTGCCGATGTCCTCGCCGGGAACGCCGGTGAGCAGGTGCGCCAGACCGAAGGAGCCGAACGACGAGCCGAACCTGTCGCCCGCCTCCGGACGGCCGACCACCCCGGTGCTGTTCTGGTGGAACGCCTTGGTCTTGGCCAGTTCCAGGTCGCCGTCGTAGACGAACCGCAGTGCCATGCCGGCGTTGTTCACGCTGCCGATGGCCTCGCCGGGCGCACCGACCACCACGTAGTGCCCGCCGCCGGACGGAGTGGTCTCCCTGGCCGAGTAGATCGCCGCACCGAACCGGTCGCCCGCCTCGGCGGAGCCGGGCACGTTCGCCGTGTTCTGGGTGATGAACTTCGCGTCACCGCTGTCGTTCGCCCGCCACCGGATGAAGCCGCCGGCGTCCGCCTCGCTCTCGCCCGCGACGTCCTCGTACGGAACGCCCATCAGCACACCGCCGTCGGTGACGGCCAGCGAGGTGCCGAGCCCGTCACCTGCCTCGGACGTGCCCGGCATGCCGTTCGCGCCCTGCTGCAGCAGCAGGCCGTCGTCGACCGTCGGGTCCTCGGTGCCGGTGCTGAACTCCAGCCGGGTGACGGCACCCGCGCCTTCCTGCCCTGCAGCCGGGTAACCGGGCGCACCGACGAACAGCGGCGTGACGAGCGGCCCGATGTCGTCGGCGTGGTGCGGGGCGGCGAGTGCGGCGCCGTAGCGGGCGCCGGCCGAGGCCTGTCCCGGCACGCCGTCGCTGCCCTGGGTGAACTCGTTGAGCGATACGAACTCGTCGGCCGACGAGTCCCACTTGAACAGGAACACCGCGCCGGCGTCCTGGTTGCCGCCGACGTCGCGTCCGGGTGCACCCACCGCCAGCTGGGTGCACCGGTCCTGGTCGACCTCGCCTTCCGCCGACGCGACCTCGGCGATCGCCGTACCGAAGCGGTCACCTGCGGCGCCTGCCGGAGCGTCGATGATCGACGTCGTCGGGTCGCCGTCGTTGCTCAGCTGGACCTGGACGGCGCCCGCGCCGTTGTTGGCACCGGGCAGGCCGACGGCGATGTCGACCACACCGTCCATGTCGAAGTCGTTGCTGCTGTTGAGGCACTCTGGTTCTGCATGTGCCTGGCCGGGTGCGACCGTCCAGGCGAGCGCGGTGGCGGCGAAGAGTACCGTCGTCGCCAATGCACTGCGTAGGGTTTGTCTCTTCATCGAGCCCTCCATCGTGACGGACCGACCGTTTGTGCGGCGTCCGTGCAGTGCATGACTCGCAAAGCAGACTTCTGGTTGACAGCAACCGAAGAATGTACGGAGCGTTCAGGCGAACGCGTGCACGTTGCCGAGCAGGTCGAGTACGCCCGGTGCACCGGTCCTGAGGTACCACTCGATCTGGTAAGCGTCGTCGAACGCCTCGTGGGTGACGGCTTCCGGCCGCACCTGGCTCGCGTGCGTGGCTATCGCGGTGCGCTTGATGGCCAGCTCGCGCGGCGTGCCGGCGATGGCCAGGCTGATCTCCGCGGTGACATGACCGAACGTCTCGGCCGTCGCCCGGGAGGCGGCGTGTACGAGATGGGTGTCCGGGCCGGCGAAGTGCAGGTGCTCCCTGTCGATCGTGCTCTCGTACGACGGGACGCCGACCAGTTGCGCGGCGGTGCCACCGATCTGGTGCACGGCGACGTGGTCGGGATGCCCATAGATGCCGCGCGAGTCGTAGCTTACGAGTGCGGCGGCGTTCTCCTCGGCCAGCAGGTTGGCTAGTCGACCTGCCACCGCGGGAACCTCGACGCGGCACAGCGCGCCGGCATCCGTGGTGCCGGCGAGGCCGGAGTCGCGGTAGTCGTACAGCACCAGCCGCTGGGCACCGAGCAGGTCGGCGGCACGCTCGAGCTCCGCCGCGCGGCGCGCGGCGACCGTCTCGCCAGGGCGCAGCGGCACGAGGACCTCGCCGAGGTCACCGGTGGTCGCGGTGACGAGCACGACCCGGGCGCCGGAGTCCGCGAGTCGGCGCATGGTGATGCCGGTGAAGATCGCCTCGTCGTCCGGGTGGGCGTGCAGGACCACCACGGTGTGACCGCGCAGGTCGGTGGGTGCAGGAGTGGCAGGAGCAGGGAAGAAGAGTGTCATCGCCGTCTGGTTCCGTGAGCCGAGAAGTCTGGACTGGTGCCGCGCGAGCGGCAGCTACTGCACTGGCGTCAGCGACAACAACACGGACACGTGACGCGGCACCGCGCGGCGGGCGCGGTCGGTGCGGTCGACGTGGTGCTCACAGGAAGTATTGAAACACAGCTCGGCCGCCGGCGGCAGGCCAGGTCAGGACGGGCCGGCGAGCAGGGCGTCCACGTCCAGGGCGGCTACCGTGCCGTCGGCGGCCCGGAGGGTCACCACCCGGTCGCCGAGGTCGGCCACCGTGGTGCAGAGCGTCATGCCGTGCTCGCTGCGCGGCTGGCGTACGCCGCCGTCATCCTGGTCGCGGGCGAGCACGTCGAGGAACCAGGCCGGGTCGGGCTCTTCCTCGGGCGGCAGGAGCGCGTCGAGCACCCAGGCGCGGTCGATGCTGTTCTCCCTGGTCAAGGTGTGCTCGGCGTCGACGTACCTGACGTGGTTCGTGTGCCAGAGCAGCGGCTCGTCCTGGGGGTCGGTGTACATGGTGGCGGCGTTGCCCGCTGCCACCTCGACGGTCGCCACCCGGCCGGTGTCCAGCTCGCCGAGGTTGTACGCGAAACCGCCCGCGCTGGGGTTCGAGGTCAGGTAGGTCACCGCCTCGTCCAGCGATGTGCACTGCTGCAGTGTGCGCGCGACGAAGTGCCTGCCCGGCCCGCGGTACGGCTGGTCGACGGGGATGTGGTCGATGCCCCAGACGAGGTTCTGGTCGGTGACCACGAAGCTGTTCGCCGGCAGGAAGCCCGGATACCACTCGACGGTGATCGCCGGTTCGTCGTCGATGGCCAGGCTGAGGATGGTCAGGTTGATGTCGCTCGGACCGTCCTCGTTGTGAGCGATGTACGAGCGCTCGCGGTGCCAGGCGAGGTCGGAGCAGCCGGCGCTGCCCGGGGTGCCGATGTCGCCGCGCAGGTTGGCCACCAGGAGGGCGTCGATGTCGGCGCCGGCGCCTTCGGCGAGGGCGACGGCCTCCGCGATCTGCGTCGGGTGGCGCGCCCTGGTCGCCTTCCGCACCCGGTGGACGAGCTCCGGTGCGTCCTCGACCCGGCGCCGTACGCCGTCACCTTCGAGGACGCTGTGCAACCCCGCCGCGATGTCGTCGCGGGCGGCGTCGCCGAGGGCACGGAACGCTGCATGCCGGTCGCCGCGAACGCCCAGCCAGCGCATGCCGGCGAGCTCTCCTTCGGTCACCTGCGTCGTCATGATCTCCATCTTCGTCCGGCGTCAACCGCACACCTTACGGCCGGCTCGGCGGGCGTGCATGCCCCGGTGCCGCGAGAACATGGTGGTGGCGAAATACGGAAATACGTAGTAACGTAGTTCAGTAATGGATCAGGAGACCCGCGACCGGTTGGCGGCGATCGAGCAGCGGCTCGCCGCCCTGGAAGGTCGGGCCGAGCCGGCAGCCGAGGTGGCGACCGACGACCGCTTCTGGGCACTGAACGCGTTGAAGCAGCTCGTCGACGCACCGGGTGCGGTGCTGTTCACCGGCACCGTGACGCTCGCCGAGGGGGAGAGCTACGAGTGGCAGGAGGGCCGCCCGGTCGACGCGCTGGTCGGACAGGACTGGGCGGAGCTGGCGGCCAACCTCGGTGCGCTCGGGCACCCCGTGCGGCTCGCGCTCGTGCAGGAGATCCTGCGCGGCCGGCGTACGACGCACGAGCTGTCCGGTGACGAGCGGTTCGGCACGTCCGGTCAGCTCTACCACCATCTCCGCCAGCTGGTCTCCGCCGGCTGGCTGAAGCAGGCCGGTCGCGGTCATTACGCCGTACCTCCGCAGCGGGTCGTGCCGCTGCTCGCCATCGTGATGGGAGCCGATCGTTGACACCTACCCTGCCCGGCACGCGCGGCGCCAGGCTCTGGCTCGCCGTGGCCGTGCTCGCCGCGCTGGTCCTCGGTGCCCTCTGCGCGCCGTGGCCGGTCCGGTTGGACGGCTGGACCACAGGCGATGCCGCACTGGCCGCCGAGGTCAGGAAGCTCGCGGCCGGCCAGTCCAGGATCGGGCTGGCGGTGGCCGTGCTCGAGGACGGCGAGCTGCGGCAGGCCGGGCTGGGTGACACCGGGACCGACGCCGCGGTCCGGCCGGACACCCGCTTCGAGATCGGCTCGGTGACCAAGATGTTGACCGCGTCGCTGTTCGCCGACCTGGTGGCCGACGGCGTCGTCGAGCCGGACGACACGGTGCGCGAGGTGCTGCCGGACAGGAACTGGCCGAAGGGTGGAGTGGGCGACGCGACCCTCGCCGAGCTGGCCAGCCACCGCTCGGGACTGCCGAAGGTGCCGCTGTCCGCCGGCACGTACTTCGACGGGATCGGGTTGAACTTCCTCGGGCTGAACCCGTACGCGGACACCACGCCGGCGGACGTGCTCGGCACGGCCGCCACCGCCGACCGTCCGACCGTGGGGAAGTACGCCTACTCCAACCTCGGCTTCGCGCTTCTCGGCCACGTACTGGCCGAGAAGACGGGAGTGCGGTACCCGGACCTGCTGCGGCAGCGCGTGCTCGGCCAGGTGGGGATGGACGCTACGGCCGTGCCGGATGGCATGAGCGACGTCCGTGGCGACGTCGCGACCGGCCACGACGACACCGGGCGGCGGATGCAGCCGTGGCTCAGCTCAGGGGACGCGCCGGCCGGCGCCGGCGTGTGGTCGGACGTCGGGGACCTGGCGACGTTCGCCGACCAGGTCATGCGGGGCAAGGCACCGGGCGCGTCCGCTGCAGAGCCGAGGTACCGGGCCGACGGCTCGCAGCGGATCGGCTACGCCTGGGTGACCAGCTCGAAGAAGGGCGGCGGCAAGATCGTCTGGCACAACGGTGCGGCCGGCGGCTGCATGTCGTTCGTCGGCTTCGACCGCGAGACCGGACGCGTCGTCGTGGTGCTCAGCAACACCTACGTGCCGGTGGACGATCTCGGTGTCCGGCTGCTGACCGGCGCCGGGGAGACGGGTTCGTCGCCGAATCTGTTGGGCACGGCGGTCGGCCTGCTGCTGCCGCCGGCCGCCTGGCTGGCCCTGCTCGGTGCCGGTCTCGGCGGCTTGCGCCGGAAGAAGCGCAAGGCGCCGAACCGGGCGCGCATCCTCGCCGCCGGCGGCGAGGCGGTGCTGATGTTCGCCATCGCCCTGGCCGTCGGCTCGGCCACCGTGCTGAACCTCGCCGGCTGGCTGGCCGGCGCCGCCCTGTGCGGCACCGGCGCCTACCTAGCCGTCACACGCTGGCGAGAGCTGCCCTGGACCGAGCCGAAACGCCCAGCCCTGCAGTGGACCGGCGCGGTAGTCAGCCTCACCGCCGGCGCCGCAGTGGCAACGGCCATGGCCCTCACCACCTGAGCCGGACGGCCCCGCCGCGAGCCAGCGGTGGGCCGGGGCTGCCGGTTGCGACCGCCCTGGCCCTGGCCGGTTGGGGTGGATGGCTGCCGTGGTGGGCTGTCGGTGGGGCGGGCCGGGGCGCCGGTTGGGACGGTCGTGGTCCTCACCCCCTGAGCCGGACGGCTCCGCCGTGAGCCATCGGTGGGGCGGATGGCTGCTGCTGTGAGTCGTTGGTGGGGCGGGCTCGGGTGGCCGGGGCCACGGTGACCGCCATGGCCGTGGCCGGGTGGGGCGGATGGCCAATGCCCTGAGCTGTTGGTGGGATGGGCCTGACCGTCGGTGGTGATCCGTGCGTTGATGGCCGTGAGATGGCGGTGGATCGGGCCTGGTCCCCGGTGCCGCCCCTGGCGGTTACTGCCGTGAGCGGTCGGTGGGGCGGGCTAGTCCGCCGGTGGCTATCTGGGCGTTCTCCAGTGCCTGGCTGAGCTTCTCGGCGGCTACGGCGGCCTCGCTCAGCCACATGTGCGTGGTGCCTACGGCCGCGGTGGCGTCGCCGGCGAACGGGCCGTCGACCGACTCCAGGCGGCCGGAGTGTTCCTCCCTGCGGAGGTAGCGGTCCACCTGGCTCAGTGCCGGCTCCAAGGCCTCGGCCAGCTGCGTCAGGCCGCTGAGCACCTCGGCCGCCTGCGCGGGCGAGCGCAGTCCCAGGTACCCGTACGCCCCGCCGCTTGTGGGTTGGGTGATGCTGCGGAGCTGTTCGTTCGCGGTACGTACGGCGGCCGCGGAGCTGCTGCTCGGAGCGGCGTAGCCGGCGTCCACGGACGCTTGGGCGGGCAGTTGGGCCGAACGCTGCCAGGGGAGTCGCATACTTCGATATTCCGTCGAGACGTACCGATCGACCAGTGCGGTTGCAGTGGCCGCAACCCATCGTTGTTCTGACGGTCTCCGCTGTCCAGCATGGACCCGTGACCGACAGCGAGAAGACCTCCGCGGCGCGGCTGCTGGCGACCCTCGAGGAGCTTGCCGACCCGCAACGCGGTGAGCGTGGCGGGGTGGGTGTCTCCGAGCTCGCGCGCCGGCTGCAACGCGACAAGTCCATAGTCTCCCGGCAGCTGCGTTCGCTCGTCGAGGTGGGCCTGGTGGACCGGCTGCCGGACGGACAGCACCGGCTGGGTTGGCGACTCTTCGCACTCGCCGCGAGCGCCGGCGACCAGCGGGTGCGTGAGCAGGCACCGCCGGTGATGCGCAGGCTGGTGGACGTCGTCCACGAACGCGTCCACCTCAGCGTGCTGCGCGGCCGCGAGGCCCTGACCGTGCACTGCGAGAGCCCGCAGCGCGGCGTGGAGCCGGTGTGGTGGGTCGGCCGCACGTCGCCGCTGCACTGCACGGCCACCGGCCGGGTGCTGATGTTCGACTACACCGACGACGAGGTACGCGAGACGGTCGCCGGCGTCCCGTTCGACGGCCTCGGCCCGAACGCACCACACAACGTGGACGAACTGCTTCGCCGGCTGCACCGCGCCAGGAGCCGGGGGTACGCGTCCGTCGACCGCGAGTCCGACAGCGACTCCGTCGCCGCGGCCGCGCCCGTACGTGACCACGGCGGCGGCATCGTCGCCGCGCTGAACATCTCCGCGCCGTCGTACCGGCTGCGCGGTCGGCTCACCTGGGCCGGACAGCAGGTGGCGGCCGCGGCCGCACACCTCAGCCAGTGCCTCGGCCGGCCCTCGACGAACGGACGTGCCTGATGATCCGACTGCGAGGCATCACCGTCGACTGTGCCGACCCGGACGCGCTCGCGGCGTTCTGGGCGGCGGCGCTCGGCTACGAGCGGCGCGACCTGTGGGACTCCTACAACGGCGCGAAGGACCCGCAGCGGCGGGACCCGAACCTCACCTTCCAGCGGACGGGCGCAGGCAACAGCAACCACCTGCACCTCGACGCCTACGCGGACGATCCGGACGCCGAAGCCGAGCGGCTGGAGGCGTTGGGTGCACAGCGCGTCGGCCGGTTCGAGGAGGGCGACACCTGGTGGTGGGTGCTCCGCGACCCGGCCGGCAACGAGTTCTGCATCATCGCCGCGCAGGGCGCCGAGCGGCTGGAGGCGTTG
>WHTA01000110.1 GCA_009379825.1 Streptosporangiales bacterium | reverse complement strand
GTGCATCACGATGGCGTCCGGCTCCGACTCGGTGAGCACGATCTCGACGATCGTGCCGGCGATACGTCCGTCGTCCACCCTGAAGGTGCCCAGTGGCGTGTCGATCGGGTTGAGCACGCTGGTCCCGGGAGGTAACGCCAAGTCCTCCAGCCTGTGAACCAGAGCATCGTTGAACGAGCCGATGTTCAGCCCCTGGCGGCTGAAGTAGTCGGTGGCTATGACGCTGATTCCGCCACCGTTCCCGAACAGTGTCACTTCGCGGGTGGGTTGGTCCGCACGCGGACGGCACATCTGGAAGATCAACAGGGACTCGATGAACTCTTCCAGCGTCTCGGTGAGGATCGCACCGGTCTGCCTGGCCAGGGCAAGCCAGACCCGGTCGTCCTGGGCGAGCGCTCCGGTGTGTGAGGCGGCCGCCTGCTGTCCAGGTTGCGTTCGGCCGCCGACCAGCAGGATGACGGGTTTTCTGGCGTTGGCCGCGCGGAGGATGTCGAAGAACCGGCGACCGTCCTTCACGTCCTCCAGGTAGATGCCGATCGTTTCAGTCGCCGGATCGCTGAGCATGAACTCGAGCAGCTCGTTCGGGCCGATGTCCGCGCTGTTGCCCACCGAGACGATCCCGCTGAACCTCACGCCACGTAACGTGCCCCTTCGGAGCACATCGGTGGCAAGGCTTCCGCTCTGCGAGATGATGCCGACGGATCCCTTCAGCCCGGACAGCCTGTCGGGATCCGCGAAGGTCACTCTGCCCCGAGGGGTGTGAATGCCGAGGCAGTTCGGCCCCAGCAGGCGGATTCCGGTCTGTCGCGCCGTGTCCACAAGCCTGGTCTCGAGGTCTTGCCCCTCTTCCACCTCGCCGAATCCGCTGGAGATGACGTGGGCGAACCGCAGCCTGCCCCGGGCGTCCTCGAGCAGATCGGGAACCTTCTTCGGCGGCACCGCGACGTAGGCGTAGTCGATCGGCTCCGGCATGTCCGCGAACGATCGGTAACTCCGGACGCCTTCTATCGTCTCCGCTGTGGGGTGGAGTGGATAGACGTTGCCCTCGAACCCGAACTTGCGCAGCCGCCTGATGAAGATGTTGCCGTAGGTGACCTTGTTCGTCGATGCACCGGCCACCGCGATCGTCCTAGGGGCGAAGAGAACGTCCATGGCTGCGATCAAGGACTGTGAGCTCTCGCCGTCAGTCATGGCTGTTCCGGTCGGAGAGGACGAACCGCGCATCCGCGGCCACCGCGGTACGGTCGGAGGCGATCAGCGGGTTGATGTCCACCTCCGTGATCTCGTCGGGCAGCGACAGGAAGAGACCGTCCTCGCCGCCGAGCTTGACCAATACATCGACTAGTAGCGGTTCGGATGCGACCACGCCGCCGCGGGCACCGGCCAGCAGGGGGTATCCGCGCAACTCGTGCAGCATCACCCGGGCGTCGACCTCCGTGATTGGGCAGATGCCGAAGGCGACATCCTCCAGCACCTCGATGAAGATGCCGCCGAGACCGATCATGATCAGCCGACCGAATCGAGGATCGAGGACGGATCCGACCACGACCTCGTGGCCACGTGGGACCATCTCTTCGACCAGGAAGCCGTCGACCTTGTAGCCGGAGTCGCTGACCGCGGCAGCGATGGTAGTCGTCGCGCGACGCGCAGCCTCTGGAGTTGCGATGTCTACCTCCACTCCGCCCACGTCACTCTTGTGCACCAGATCGGAGGAGATGACCTTGACTGCGACCGGTCCACCGAGCGACTCGAAGGCAGCCACCACCTGCCTGGAGTCCGCGGCGACAACCGAGCGCGGAACGGCGATCCCGTAATCGTTGAGTACCTGCTTCGCTACCGTCTCGGTAAGGTGCCCCCGTCCTTGCCAATGAGCATCGACGACGTGTTCTGGCAGCTTCATACGCGCATCGTCCGAGCCGTGATCCCGAGCAGTTCCGGCACCTTCTCGTAGGCTTCCTCGATCCACTCGCACAGCAGTGGGCGGGTCTGACGCGGGTCGATGACGTCCTCGATCCCGAACCGCTCGGCCGTACGGAGGGGTGACTCGAACTGCCGGAAGTGGTCGACCAACTCGTCGCGCCTGGCCGCGGGATCCTCAGAACTGTCGATGTCTCTCCGGTAGGCCGCCTCCACGCCTCCCTCGACCGGGATGGAACCCCAGTACGCGGACGGCCACGCGTATCGCACGTAGGTATCGTGCAGTGGTCCGTAGGCGGCACCGGCGACACCGAAAGCCCGCCGTACGAAGACGGCACACCAGGGTATCGAGACCTGAGACAGTGACAGGCGTGCGCGTATTGCCTTGCGAATGGTCCCCTTTTGCTCGGCCTTGCTTCCGACGTGGACACCTGGCTGGTCCACGAAGTTCACGATCGGCACATGAAAGGTGTCGCACATGTCGACGAATCGGGTGATCTTCTCCGCCGCGGCGGCCGTCATAGCACCGCCGCTGACGTACGGATCGTTGGCCATGACGCCTACCGAGTATCCGTTGAGGCGTCCCAGCATCGTGATGGTGGAGCCGCCCTGGTGCCGTCCGATCTCGAACAGCGATTCCTTGTCGAAGACCAGCTCCAAGATCTCCCGTGCCTTGTACACCCTGCGGCGGTCGCGAGGCACGAGGGAGAGGAGCCTCGCCTCGGCTCTGTCCGGCGGATCACCGGTTTCGTGGCGCGGAGGAACGGCGAACACGCTGGAGGGCAGGTAGGAGAGAAACCGTCGTACCTGTCGAAGCGCGTCCTCTTCGTCCTCTGCCTCGTTGTCGACCACTCCGCTGCCGCGGGCGTGGACCTGACTGCCGCCCAACTCTTCGTTGGTCATCTCCTCGCCGATTCCCGGAGCAACGACTCGCGGGCCGGCGGCGAAGACCTGGCTCGTCTTCTTCGGCATGACCGAGAAGTGCGAGGTCACCACACGTACCGCGCCCAGTCCTGCGCACGGTCCCAACGCCACCCCGACCACGGGAATGACACCGAGCATCTCGGCGGCCGGCCAGTGGGGGTAGCCGGGGATCTTCGTGGACTGGTTCTTCTCCAGGATTCGAATGCTGCCGCCGGCGGCATCGACCAACCGCACCAACGGCCAGCGTTGCTCCAGGGCTAGGCGCTCGGCGAACTGCCACTTCTCCGGTGAGGTCGCTTCGGAGGATCCGCCACGTACAGTGAAGTCGTCGGCCGAGACGGCGATCTTCGTGCCGCTTATCGTTCCCTCGCCGATGATGATGTTGGCCGGAACCACGTTCTCGAGGCCGCCCGCGTCGTCATAGGTCGCGGCACCTGTGAGTGCCCCGATCTCTCGGAAGCTGTTCTTGTCCAGCAAGACGTCGATGCGCTCGCGGGCGGTGAGTCGCCCGTAGTTGTGCTGCCGTTCGACGTTGGCCGGTCCACCGAGTTGCTCAGCAATCTGCCGGCGACGACGAACTTCGTCCAGTTCCGGCTGCCAGGAAGGGACATCGCGAGGCTCCGGCTGGTCGGTGCTCCCGTGTCTGCTCGCGGTCACGCAGCCTGCCTCTCTGTCCTCGACCGAGTGCCTCGCCCGCCGGTCGAATGCCCGTTCGCCACCGGGATTTCTTGTCCTTGACACCTGAACAGGCTGTTCTGTAACGTACACGCCGTTCGGAAACGCTGTCAAGAAATGACATGGGACGGGGTAATGCGAGGGAGTCAGCCCGGTAAGGGAGGCCAGCTGGACCGCAGAACACGCAGGTCGCAGCGACAACTTCGAACGGCGTTCATCCAGATGGTGCTGGATAACGGTTACCACACGGTGACGATCGAAGAGCTGACCGAAAGGGCTGATGTCGGACGGACAACGTTCTATGCCCACTACAAGGACAAGGAGGATCTGCTCGCGCATCTGGTTACCGAGCTGGCCGAAGAGCTGCGCAACCGGATCGACGAAGTGCAGACCCTGGACAGTGTTGGCTTCACAGGCGACGTGTTCCGTCAGGTATTCCAGCACGCACTGGAAGAACGAGAGCTATATCTGCTCATTCTTCGTGGCGAAGGAGACGGGCGTGCGCTGCGGCAATTCATCGATGGGTATTGCCGGCGCAGTGAGAAGACCTACCGCGCTCGAGCGGAGAAACTGGGCGTCGAGCCCAGGCTGCCGGCCGAACTGCTGGCGCGTAGCGTCGCGGGCGAACTCTCTTCGTTGTTGTTCTGGTGGTTGGAGAACGACCAGCCGTACAGCGTAGAGGAAATGAGCACGATGATGCGTGACCTCGGGCGGCATGGACGTTTCTGGTGCGCCGGATTCAGTTAATGATCTCCCGACGGATTGCGCCGGTCATGTGACGGCCAAAGGCGCCAGGCAAAGGGGGGCTGCGACAAGGAGGTCCAGCAATGTGGAAAAAGAAGATGTGCTGCTTGTTGACCGGAATCGCATTGACCAGTCTCACTACGGCGTGCAGCGGCGGTTTGAGTGGCCAGACCAAAGAATATCCCAGCCGTAACATCACACTCATCAATCCCTACAAGGCGGGTGGCACGACCGACCCGGTGTCGAGAAAGTTCGCCGAACTCCTCGGAAAGAAGCTGGATGCTGAAGTCATTGTCAAGAACAAGGACGGCGGCGGGTCGACCGTCGGTGTAGGCGAGGTATTCGCCGCGCAGCCGGACGGGTACACGATCGGCCTCGGGTCGAGTTCCGGTTACACCGTACCGCCATTGTTGAAGGACAATGAGCTCCCGTACAAAGGCGTTGCAGACTTCCAGACGCTTGTCCAGCCCTACGAACAGTACCCAGTGCTGGTCGCTCCGCCCGACGCGCCGTACAAGAATCTGAAGGAGTTCGTCAGTTACGCCAAGGAGAACCCGGGCACCACGATGGGGTCGCCGGGACGGTTCACCGCCACTGAGCTCGGCGGGCTGGCGTTCGCCGAGGCCGCGGACATCAAGGTCAGTCCGGCACCGTTCACGGGCGGATCGGGAGAGTCCTTGACCGCCTTGCAGGGCGGCAAGGTGGACACCGTGGTCGCAGGTCCCGGTGGCAGCCTGACGGGGCTGGCGAAGGCTGGCAAGGTCCGCGTCCTGGGCTCCCTGGGTCCCTATCGAGTGAAGGCATTCCCCGACGCAGAGTCGGCGAAGGAGGTCGGCTACGGCGAGGGCCTGGTGTCGACGTCGTTCGCCATCATCGCTCCCAAGGGACTGCCCAAGCAGGTGTCGAGAGAACTCACCGAGGCCAGTAAGGCCGTCATCACCAGTGACGACTATCGCCGCTGGGCGGAGAAGAGCGGGTACGACGTTCCCGACGAGCCGAAGTCCGGAGACGAGCTGTCCAAGCAGTTGAAGTCGGAGGCGACCTCCTACCGGGACCTCCTGGTCGCGTTGGGAGAGAAACCGGTACGGAGTGCACCATGACCGAGGAGGAGGCTGCGCAATCTCCTCCAGACGAAGGGCGCCTCGACGGCAAACGAAAAGGCCGACTCGTCGTCGGCGTCATCGGGTTCCTGCTATCGGCCGGGTACCTGTTCGAGGCGCAGAAGTTGTCGTGGGGAACACTGGCGCAGCCGGGAGCCGCGGCGTTCCCCATGCTCCTCGGGGTCGCCCTGGCCGGTACCAGCATGCTGACCATAGGGGAGAGCGTGCGGACGGGCGCGGTGGCTGGAGCCGTCGAGCTGCCGCGCGGTGTCGACCGCAAACGCATACTGGGCCTCGTCGGGGCTCTCGCCGCCTATGTCGTCCTGCTTCCTGTGGCTGGCTACATCCTGGCGAGCGCCGGCTTCGCCATCGCAGTGCTCCGCTTGTTGAGCGGGTTGTCGTGGCTTCGCACGGTCGTGCTCGCGATCGCGGTCACGGCAGGGACGTACCTGCTGTTCGTCATGGTGCTCGGCGTGTTGATGCCCAAGGGCGTGCTCGGAGTCTAGGAGGCCGCTTTGGAGGCACTTGAAGGTCTGCTCTACGGCATGGGGGTGCTCTTCACGCCGACGACCCTCCTAGGTGCCTTCATCGGTGTGCTGATCGGTACCGCCGTAGGAGTGCTTCCCGGACTGGGGCCGGTGGCCGGGGCGGCGCTCATCTTCCCGCTCACCTTCACCCTCGACCCTCTGACGGGTCTGGTCATGATCGCCGGTATCTATTCCGGCGCGATGTACGGAGGCTCCACGGCGTCCATTCTGATGAAGGTGCCGGGAGACACGGCCGCCGTGGTAGCGACCTTCGACGGGTACGAGATGACTCGCCGTGGTCGCGCCGGTGCCGCCCTGAGCATCACCGCGGTCGGGTCGTTCATCGCCGGAACCATCGCGGTGGTTCTGGTGACCTTCTTCTCCGTGTACCTGGCCAAGTTCGGCCTGCTCTTTGGGCCGCCGGAGTTCTTCGCTCTCACCGCAGGAAGCCTCCTCGTCTTTGCGCGGATCACCGGCGGAAGTCTTGCGAGTGGGATGTTTCCACTGGTGATCGGGCTGATGCTCGGCACCGTCGGGCAGGAGGCTGTGACCGGCGACTTCCGGTTCACGTTCGGCGTCATGGAATTGAGTCAGGGGTTGGCATTGACGCCCGTGGCCGTCGGCCTGTTCGGGGTGGCCGAAGTCCTGATCTTGACCGAGTCCGCGCGGAGCTCGAAGAAGGTCTCGGCGATCCGGGTGCGGGAGATGTTCCCCACCCGCGAGGAGTGGAGCCGGGCGATAGCCCCTTGGGGGCGCGGGTCCATCGTCGGCTTCGTCCTTGGTCTCCTGCCGGGTCCCTCGGGGACTCTGTCGACGTTCGCTTCCTATCGACTCGAGAAGGCCGTTTCGCGCAATCGCCACCAGCTCGGCCGCGGTGCGGTTGAGGGGGTGGCGGGACCCGAAGCTGCCAACAACGCAGCGTCGACGTCGAGCCTGGTGCCCGTGCTGTCTCTTGGCATACCCTTCTCGGCCACGCTCGCGCTGATGCTCGCCGCGATGATCGTCCAAGGCGTGCAACCCGGACCACTCCTGGTGGAAGAGCGTCCCGATCTCTTCTGGGGAATCGTCGCGTCGATGTACGTCGGCAACATCATGTTGTTGATCCTCAACCTGCCGTTGGTCGGACTATGGGTGAACCTGCTCCGGACTCCGCAATACTTCCTGGTGCTGGTGATTCTCGTGTTGTCCGTCGTCGGTGCCTTCAGCGTGCGCAACAGCATGCTCGACGTCTTCTCACTGCTTGTCTTCGGACTGGTCGGCTATGCCTTGCGGAAGCTGGATTTCTCGCTTGCTCCGCTGATCCTCGGCCTCGTGCTCGGCCCTTTGATCGAGAGCTACTTCCGGGAAAGCCTCTTTCTCGGGAAAGGAGACGTGGGCGTGTTCGTCAGCTCCCCGGTGGCGGTGGGCCTCTGGGTCAGCGTCGGCGCGATCCTCGTCGGCGGGTTCGTCGTTCCACGAATCATTCGAGCACGACGCTCATAAGTGCCGGCGAGAAGGGCGACTGTGAATATGGCATTCGAACGGCAGATTGCGGAGCACGCGGAGCGTAAGGCTCAGGCGATGTCGATGGGGGGACAGGAGAAGCTGGAACGACGTCGCGCGTCGGGTGTCCTGAACGCGCGAGAGCGGGTGGCGTACCTGGTGGATCAGGGCACCTGGCAGGAGACCGGGCTGTTCGGCGTCTCGATGCGCAGCGAGATGCGGGAAAGGACCCCGGCGGACGGCAAGATCACCGGCTTCGGGAAGATCGACGGTCGACGGGTCGGCGTCGTGGCCAACGACTTCACCGTCCTTGGCGCATCGAGTAGTTCCACTGCCGAGCGAAAGGTGTCGGACGTCAAGGGCGCGTCCAAGAAACGCGGAATTCCGGTTGTCTTCCTCAACGAGTCGTCGGGGGCGAGGATGCCCGACTTGATGGGTGCCGCCGGCATGGCCGCCATCGACCGACCCGACAGGTCCAGCAGGTTTCTTAGGAGCAGGGTTAGCCCGTGGGCGTCCGCGCTACTCGGAAACGGCTTCGGGTCGTCCGCGTGGCACGCGAGCATGTCGGACTTCAACGTCATGCGCAAGGGTTCCGTCATGGCCGTCGCGAGTCCGCGCTTGGTGTCGTTGGCTACCAAAGGCACCGTGGACCCCGAGGAACTAGGCGGCTGGAAGGTGCACTCCGAGGTCACCGGGTTCGTGGACATGGTGGTGGACACCGATGAAGAAGCCCTGGACGCCGTCAAGCGCTTCTTGAGCTATCTGCCCGACCACGCGGGTGAGGCGCCTCCGCGATCGGAGGTACCCGACGGTTCCGGCGACGCATGCGAGGCGATACTCGACATGCTGCCCGAATCTCGGACGAAGGTGTACGACGTCCGCAAGGTCATCCACGCCGTGGTCGACGCGGGCTCCTGTTTCGAGCTGAAGCCCCGCTTCGGCAGGCCGCTGGTCACCGCCCTGGCACGTCTGGACGGTCGAAGCGTGGGCATCGTCGCGAACAACCCGTTCTTCAAGGGCGGGGCCCCGGACATGGACGCATGCCGCAAGGTCATGAGCTTTCTGGTGCTGTGCGACTCCTACAACATCCCGTTGATCTTTCTCGTGGACCAGCCCGGTTTCCTGATCGGCATGGAAGCCGAGAGAAGGGGGATCGTCGGCGGGGTGGTCAACTGGATGAACGCGTTGTCGCTGTGCACTGTCCCGAAGGTGATGGTCGTTCTCCGGAAGAGTTACGGACAGGCGTACGTCAACATGGGCGGCGCTGGGCTGTCGGACGGGTCGGCGGTCTGGTGGACCGCAGACACGAGCTTCATGGACCCCGCTGCGGGCGCGACGATCGTCTACGGGGTGACCGAGGACGACGACCCTGATGCGTATCGGCAGGCACTGTCGAAGATGACCAAGGACACCTCGGCCTACGATATGGCCGCGGTGTACGGCGTACAAGACGTGATCGACCCCAGAGAGACGCGCGAGTACCTGCGACGGACTCTGGAGATCCACGAGCTGCGTGTGACCGGGGGAGTCGGTCAACACTTGATGAGCAACTGGCCGACGAACTTCTAGAGGACGTCCCGGTCCCGTGTTTCGTAGGAGGGGAAGGAATGTCGTGGACCGGTGAGGCCGAGGTAGAGCGGACCGCTGCGGCGGCTCGGCTCGGGTAACGCGCCGGGCATCCCCGCTGAGGCGTCTCGGGCGCTAGGACGCCCGGACGCGTGGTCACTGCCTCGGCACACGGCGGTCGCCGAAAGACGGCGCCCAGCATTGTGGGGGTAGAGGTGGTGTCCGAGGAGGGACTTGAACCCTCAAGCCGGTTACCCGGCACTAGCACCTCAAGCTAGCGCGTCTGCCTATTCCGCCACCCGGACTTGGCGCCTGCGAGGGCGCCCGCGAGCAAGGCTGCCGGTTCGACCGAGCGGTGCCTTGCGCAGCGTCACGATAGCACGGGGCCGTCAGTCGGCTGCGGTCGGCGGCGCCCATCCGTACGGGCGTCTGGCCCTGATGATCTTGCGCCGGAGCCAGACGTCCTTGGTGCCGTCCGGGTAGCGGCGGAGACGGGCGAGTTCCCAGCTGCCGTACTCGGCGTGATCGGTGAGCAGTTGTCTGGCGGCGTTGGTCGACATGGTCCGAGGAAGCTGGATCTTCCTCGTCTCGTACTCGATCGGGACACTCATCTCTCTCATTGTGCCGGCATGTGAGGCGTCTCACCTAGCGATGACTGCAAGCGTGTCAACCGGTGGGAGCGGCCACGCGTTGCACCAACGAGATCGGGCAAACGGGTGAATTCCCCCCGGTAGTACGTCTGTCACGCGGAGCCATGAAAGGCGGGAATGTCAGACAAAGGGCGCATGGAGTTGAGCGCGGCGCAGGTGATCGGAGGTGCCTTGGCGGCTGCATCCGCGGCAGCGGCGGCGTCGGTGCTCGGGGTGTACGGCACGGTGATCGGTGCGGTCGTGGTGAGTGTGGTGGCGAGCGTGGGCGGCGCCGTCTACACGCACTCGTTCCGGAAGGGCTCCCAGAAGATCAAAGAGTCGAGTGTGCCCCAGACGCTGCGGTTGCGGCGGCCGGTCGCCCCTGGGCACGCCGCGGTGGCAGGGTCGACGGCAGACGAGCAGCTGGCCGCGGCGGAGGAAAGACCGGACGGGCCGCCGACCGTACGGCTGGCGGCGGATGGACCGTCGACGGAGCGGTTGACCCCGGCCGACGAGTACACCGCCGAGCGGCTGGCAGCTGCGGGAGCGCACCTGGCCGCGGCGGACGAGCAGGCCACCGAGCGGATGGCCGCCGCCGGGGGTGAACCGACGGAGCGGCTGGCGGCCGCTGAGGGCGAACCGACCGAGCGGCTGGACCCGGCGGATGGCACGACCGGGGTACTCGCGGCCGGCGGGGCCGCCGAAGCCGGCGGGGAGCGCGTCGGGTGGCGGCAGCGGCTGGCCGGCATCAACCCCAAGGCGGTCGTGCTGACCGGTGTAGCGGTGCTGGTGCTGAGCCTCAGCGGGATCGTGTTCGTCGAGTCGCTGCTCGGGCAGCCGCTGTCGTCCGCGTTCGGCCACGGCGACGGCAAGGGCGGCAACAGCATCTCGCGCGCCCTGCAAGGTGGTGGCGGCGCGGCCGACGACGAGGAGTCGCCGACCCCGACGCCGTCGTCGACTCCGACGACGGAGACCGGTACCCCCACGGCGACGCCGACGGCGAAGACCAGCTCGCCCGCGACGTCGCAGGTGAAGAAGTCGACGGCGAAGTCGACCACGTCGACGTCCACCTCGCCGACGAAAAGCTCGAGCCGGCCGACCACCCAGCTACCGACGTCCACCACCTCAGGTGGCCTGGACGGGGACAGCAGGGAGCGGTTGCCGGCGGAATGACCGCGGTCACTCCGCCGCGTCGGGCAGCAGCGCCGCCAACCGGGTGCGGCGCGGCTGCTCGCCGATCGTGCGTACGGCGCGGGCCAGCAACGGGCCGGCGGCGTGCACGATGGACAGGTGCTGCTTCGCCCGGGTGAGGGCGGTGTAGACCAGCGGCCGCGACAGCATGCCGCCGGCCTCGCGGGGGAGTACCGCGACGACCGCCGGCCACTCCGAGCCCTGCGCCCTGTGCACGGTGAGCGCCCAGCCGTGCAGCAGGTCACCGAGGTGCTTGAACGGCACTACCACCGGGCCGGTCGCGAAGGTGACGGTCAGCCCGTCGTCGGCGACGCCGGTCACCGTGCCCACCTCGCCGTTGGCGAACCCCTCGTCCGGGTGATTCGCGGTGGCCACCACGCGGTCGCCGACGTCGAAGCCGCGGTTGGCGCCCGGGCCGGGGTTGAGCTCGGCCTTGAGCCGCGCGTTGAGTGCGATGGTGCCGGCCGGACCGCGGTGGACGGGCGTGACGACCTGGATCTCCTCGGCCGGGATGCCCAGCGCGCGGGGGATGGAGTCGGTCACCAGCTGCGAGACGCGGTGCGCGGCGTCCGCCGCCGCGCGGGCCGGCACGACGACGACCTCGTGCTCCGGTGAGTCGACCGGCGGCAGGTCACCGCCGCGTACGGCGGTGGCGAGGCGGGCGATCGCGCCACCTTCGGCCTGCCGGTGCAGCGTGGTCAGCTCGGTGACCGGCACCGTGGCGGCGTCGATGATGTCGGCCAGTACGCGCCCGGGACCGATGGACGGCAGCTGCGCCGGGTCGCCGACCAGTAGCAGGTGGGTGCCGTCGGAGCAGGCGTCGAGCAGCGACGCGGCCAGCTCCACGTCGAGCATGGAGACCTCGTCGACCACCACGATGGTCTCGTCCAGCGGCCACGCCTCGTTGCGCGCGAACGCGTAGCCCCGGCCGCCGCCGGAGTCGCCGGTCGGGTACGCGCCGAGCAGCCGGTGCAGGGTGCTCGCCTCGTGCCCGGTGAGCTCCTCCATCCGCTTCGCCGCCCGCCCGGTGGGCGCGGCGAGCGCGATCGGGCAGTCCAGCTTCGTGGCCAGCTCGACGACGGCCGCGATGGTGCGGCTCTTCCCGGTGCCTGGCCCGCCGGTGAGTACGGTGACGCCGTGCTCGGCGACCTCGTGGGCGGCGGCGAGCTGCGCGGGGTCGAGGCCCTCGGTCACCGCATCGACGTCGTCGTCCTGTGCCAGCGGCTCGGCAGTCGCGGACAGCCGGCGCAGGCCCTCCGCGACGGTGTCCTCGGCCATGGCGTGCCTCGCCAACGCGAGGTGTGCCTCCGTCTCGGCGTCCGCCGGCGTGACGTCGACGACGTCGCCGCTGTCGAGTGCCGCTGCGACGGCGTCGGCCGCGACCGCCCGCAACTGCGCGAGCTCGTCGGTGAGCAGGCCGACCGGCGTGGTGGTGTGCCCGGCGCGTGCGGTGCCGGCGAGCAGGTGGCAGACCAGCGCGCGGGCCCGGCGCGGGTCATCCGGCCGGGCGCCGGTGAGCGACTGGCGGGCGAACGCGTCCGCCTGCGGCGGCCGTACGCCGGGCAGGGCGAGCAGCCGCCACGGGTCGTCACCGAGCATGGCCGCTGCGCCGGGGCCGAGCTGGCGTACGGCGGCCGCCGCGAGCCGCACCTCCGCGCCCGCGGCGAACAGCACCTCGGCCGCGTCGAACACCGGCCGCGCCTTGTCGAGCGCCTCGACGAGGCGGTCCGCCCGCCGGTCGCTGACGCCGTCCAGCTCGGTCAGCACCCCTGGGGTCACCTGGTCAGGGTGGGTGCGCCCGGTCTGGGCGACCCGGCGCGCCAGCTTGACGCCGCAGCCTGGCCACAGGCCGGCGGAGCAGAACGCGGCGAACGCGGTGGCGGGGTTGTCGGTAGCCATGACACCCCGAGACTACGTCCAGACCCACCCGGCACCGGCACGCCAGGCCGAGGCTGGGGACAACACCAGGCGGGTCAGTCCTTCTTCGCCCGGCTGGGCTGTACGCGCATCGGCTCGCCGGGCATCTTCGGG